>DASQCL010000121.1:0-18670 GCA_035634715.1 Solirubrobacterales bacterium | reverse complement strand
CCTGCTTGCCCTTGCCGCCGTGGTGCTTCGAGGCATGCTTCTTTTGGTTCGCCTCCTTCGTGTGCTTGCGACGGCGCTGGCGTTTCAGCTCGGCCTTGGTCAGCGGCTTGAACGCCCTGATGGTCGAGGTGCCCGTCAGGTAGATCCTCTTCCCGTCCGAGATGACCGGGTTGTACTCGCCCTCGCTGTTGTTGAAGACCTCCTGCCCCTTGTTGACGCCGTAGCCGAAGGTGCCGATGTTGGGACCGATCCCCGACACGTAGACGGTCCGGTCCACGACGCTGGGCGAGCCGAGAATGATCCCGTTGATGTAGTGCTCCCAGCGAACCGCACCCGTCTTGGCGTCGAGGGCGTAGAAGTGCTTGTCCTCTGAGCCGATGAACACGGTCGGCGGCGCATGCGGCGTGTCCGCGACGGCGGGAGAGGAGTAGACCTCGGCGCCCGTTGAGTGACTCCAGGCGAGTGCGCCGGTCTTCTCGACGAAGCTGTAGACCCGGCCGTCGAGCCCGCCCAGGTACACGCGCCCGAATGCGACTGCCGGGGTCGAGTAGACGCCGCCGCCGTGCAGGAAGCCACCGCCCTGCGTGTGCGCCGTCCACTTCACGTGCCCGTTGCCGGCGTCGATCGCCCAGACCTCGCCGGCGTAGTTGTCGGCGAACAGGGTGCCGTGGTCGAGGGCCAGGGCGCCCTTCACCGCGCCGCCGGTGTGGACCTTCCAGCGCACCTTGCCGGTCTTTGCGTCGAGGGCGAAGATGTCGCCCGACTCGCAGCCGAAGATGACCTTGCCATTGTGGACGAGCGGTGAGGACTCGCTGCGGCCGGGCAGCGGGGTACGCCAGAGCACCTGGCCTTTCTTCTTGGCGTTCAGCGCCACCGCCTGCTGCGGCTCGAGGTTGACCGCGAAGAGCCTGCCGTTCCAGTAGGCGGGAGAGGACGCGTTGAGCGTGCCGATCTTGCGCTTCCACTCGACGTGCCCGCCGTGGACGTTGAGCGCGTAGAAGGTCCCGTCCTTGTCCATGAAGTAGATGGTCCCGTGGACCACGATCGGCTGGAACTCGAGCAGCTTGCCTGCCTGGAAGCTCCACAGGGAGGCGCCGAACGGCGGGTCCAGTCCCTTGACCGGCAGGTAGCGCGTGCGCGCCGGGTCGTAGCCGTACATGGGCCAGTTGAGCGTCTCGGGCTTCTTCTTGACGCGCTTCTGCTTGTGGAACGCCGCGGTGGGATTCGAGACGTCGGCCGGTCGCCTCGTGACCAGGTACGCGGCGACCGCCGCCCCGGCGACGACCGCGACCAAGCCGCCGACCAGCGCAAGCCGGCGGGCGACGCTCCAAGAGCGCCAGATGTTCAGCAGACGACCCATCCGCGAGGCCCGTCATGGTAGGGAACGGTTCCGAAGGGACCTCTAAATCGCAGCCGATGCCTCCTGAGAGAGCCGAGATCGAGCCCGAGCGGATCCCCGAGCGCCTGCGGGCCTTCCCGGGCCTCGATCGCGTGCGCGAGGCGGCTTCCGGCACGGCCACATATCTCGTCGGCGGCGCCGTGCGCGATCTCCTGCTCGGTCGGGACCGAACCGACCTCGACATCGCAGTCGAGGGCGACGCCGCTGCCGTGGGCCGGCGCCTGGGTGGAGAGGTCCGCACCCACGAGCGCTTCGCGACGGCAACGGTTCACACCGCTGGCCTCGAGCTCGATCTTGCCACCTCCCGCAGCGAGTCCTACCCGGAGCCCGGCGCGCTGCCGGAGATCCAGCCGGCGACTCTGAGCGAGGACCTCGCGCGCCGTGACTTCACGCTCAACGCGATGGCCGTGCCGCTCGCGGGCGACCCCGAGCTGATCGACCCGCACGGTGGCCTCGAGGACCTCAAGCGGGGCGCCCTGCGAGTGCTCCACGACGGCTCCTTCGTCGACGACCCGACCCGCGCCCTTCGCGCCGCGCGCTACGCGGCGCGCTACGGCTTCGATCTGGACCCGGACACCGAGCGGCTCCTCCGCGAGGCCGACCTCGCGACGGTGTCGAGCGACCGGGTCGACGCTGAGCTCCGCAAGCTCGCCGCGGAGGAGACAGCGCGCCGCGGCTTCGAGCTGCTGGACGAGTGGGGGCTGGTGCCGCTTCCCGACGGCGCTCCTGAACTGATCGACGCCGTCAGCGCACTGACCGCGGGCGAAGCGTGGTCCCGCATTGCGGACCGCGACGAGGCCGTGCTCGCCGCCGCACGCGGACGGGGAAGGGACGCCGCAGGCGAGCTGGCCGCCGCGGAGGTCACCGCCCCGTCCCAGGCCGTCGACCTGGCGCGGGGTCAAGACGGCGTCACGCTGGCGCTCGCCCGGGCGCTCGGCGCCGAGTGGCTCGACCGCTACGTGGAGGAATGGCGCGACATCCGGCTGGACATCGACGGCGACGACCTGATGGAGGCCGGGATCCCCGAGGGGCCTGCGATCGGCCGCGGCCTGACTGCCGCGCTGCGCGCGAAGCTCGACGGCGAGGTGGCGAGCACCGAGGACGAGCTTCGGGTGGCGTTGGACGTTGCCCGCTCCTAGTGCCCTAGGCGGTCTGCTGCATTCGATACTTTCGGTGCTGGAGTGAGCGCGCCCTTCGAGGACGACCCGGTCTACCTGGCCGAGCTTCCGGACGATCTTCGGGCACGCCGGGCGGATGCCGCCAGGCGGCGCCGTTGGCGGCGGCGCCTGGCGGCGCTCGCGGTCCTCGCCGTCCTGGGCGGCGTCGCGGCGGTCGCGATCATGAGCCTCGGGGGCAACGGCGGCGGGAGCAAGGAATCCGCCACCACCGCGGCCAACGACGGTGGAGGGGGAGGCGGCGCAACATCCGCCGGCGGCACCACGAGCTATCCCGCGGACTGGAAGCCCTACACGGGCCCGGTACCGATCCTCGAGTATCACGCGATTCAGCCGCCCGTCTCCGGGGCGGCGTACCCCCAGCTGTTCGTGCCGCAGGCCGACTTCGTCGAGCAGATGAAGTGGCTCGACGATCAGGGCTACGAGGGCGTCACGCTCGATCAGGTGGAGGACGCCTGGTACAAGGGCGGCGAGCTCCCGCCCAAGCCCGTGGTCCTCAGCTTCGACGACGGGTACCTGAGCCAGTACGTGGCAGCGTTCCCGGCGCTCCAGCACTTCCACTGGCCCGGGGTGCTGAACCTGGTGACGAAGGGGGCCGACCTGCCGGACGACGACGTGAAGAGGATGCTGGACGCCAACCCAGGGTGGGAGCTCGCGTCGCACACGGTCCATCACCTCGACCTGACCACGCTCGACTCGTCCCAGCTTCACGAGGAGGTTGCCAACTCGCGCAAGATCCTTCAGGATCGTTTCGGGGTCCCGGTGAACAATTTCTGCTACCCGTCGGGCCGGTACGACAGCACCGTGATCGCCGCCGTCAAGGCGGCCGGCTACCGCGGGGCGACGAGTGAGGTCCCAGGGCTCGCCACGTCCGCGCATCCGTACGTCCTCAACCGGATCGAGATCACCCTGGACGACGGGCTCAACGGGTTCGTGTCGAAGCTCAAGGCGGCGAAGGCAGGCACTCCGGATTCCTCGGTCAGCCCCGGCGGGTGAGCACCGGCTTGCGCTGGGCGGAGAAGGACGGCGTGCGCTGGCTCGAGGCCGAGCTCCCCGGCGCGATGGCCGCGTTCAGCACCAGGATCGGCGGGGTCAGCGAGCCGCCCTTCGACACGCTCAACCTCGGGCGCCTCACCGGCGACCCCGGGGTACGCGAGAACCGCCACCGGCTGGCCGCCGCGCTCGAGATCGACCCGCGCGGCGTCCTGATCGGGCGTCAGGTGCATGAGGCCTTGGTGCAGCCCCACACCGAGCCGACCGAGCCGGCCGCGTTCGCCGACCCCGCTCCGGGCCTCCCGGAGGCCGACGGTCACGCGACCGACCGGCCCGGGCTCACGCCCCTCGTCTTCGTCGCCGACTGCCTCCCGGTCGCGCTGGCGGGGCCTCGAGGCGTGGCGATGATCCATTGCGGCTGGCGCGGGATGGCGGCCGGGATCGTCCAGCACGGGGTGGAGGAGGTCGAGGCGACGGCCGCCGCTGTCGGCCCGAGCATCGGCCCCTGTTGCTACGAGGTCGGCGACGAGGTCCTCGAGGCGTTCCGGCCGCTCCGGGAGGGCCTCGCGTCCGGCCGAATGCTCGACCTGAGAGAGGTCGCGCGCCGACTGCTCGCGAAGGCGGGCGTGACGGAGGTCGAGATCAGCGACCTCTGCACGAGCTGCCATCCCGAACTGTTCTTCTCACACCGACGCGACAAGGGCCGCACAGGGCGCCAAGCGGGTCTCGTGTGGAGGGCTGTCTAGTGCCCGGGCTCATTCACGGGCTGGAGGCCGGCAAGATCCGGGGCAACCTCGAGCGTGTGCGCGAGCGCGTGGGTCCCGACGTGGAGATCCTCGCCGCGACGAAGTACGTCCCGCTGGAGGAGATGGCCGCGCTCGCCGACGCGGGGGTGGAGCTGGTTGGCGAGAACCGCCTCCAGGACCTCGAGGAGAAGCGCGAGCGCTGGGGCGAGGAGTTCACCTGGGACTTCATCGGGAACCTCCAGAGCCGCAAGGTCAAGCGAATCCTGCCACTCGTGCGGGTGATCCACTCGGTGGCGAGCGACTCGGTGCTGGAGCAGCTCGGGCGCCACGGAACGCCTGAAACCGAGGTACTGGTGGAGGTCAACGTCGCCGGCGAGGAGAGCAAGGGCGGCATCGCCGCATCCGAGCTGGGAGCGTTCATCGAGCGCTGCCCGGTCAGCGTCGTCGGCCTGATGACCATGCCCCCGTTCAGCACCGACCCCGAGGACTCGCGACCGGCGTTCGTGCGCCTCGCGGAGCTCGCCGCCGAGCACGGGCTGAGCAGGCTCTCCATGGGCACGAGCCAGGACTGGGAGGTCGCCGCGGAGGAGGGCGCGACGATCCTGCGGCTCGGCACATCGCTCTACATCTAGGGCCACGGCCTGAACCGGCTGCTAGCAGCGCGGGTTTTTGCGTGCAGCGCGAACGGGTAAACCCGCAATAATCCATACAGGAATAGCTCGTCTTTACGCGAACGTACGCTGAGCAATGGCCTTCCGCGACACATGGCACCGAGCGCTCGTCTACTTCGGCCTCGCCGAGGACCCGGGGTATGGCGACGCCGATGTGTACGAGCCCGAGACCGGGCAGGACATGTACGAGGCGCCCGCGCCGCGCGGCGCGACCGTCAGCCCGCTGCGGGACCGTCGCCGCGCACGCGACGAGATCGACGACATCTTCGCCGACGACGAGCCCGTTGGACGCGGCGGCGGGCGCGCGCTGCGACCGGTGGGAGGCAACGGCGGCGCCGACGTGCGCGTCCACCTCGTGACGCCCTACAGCTTCAACGACGCCCAGGAGGTCGCGGACAAGTTCAAGCAGGACACCCCGGTGATCCTGAACCTGCAGACGACCGATTCCGAGCTCGCCAAGCGGCTCATCGACTTCACGTCGGGGCTCACCTACGCGCTCGGCGGCGGGATGCAGAAGATCGCCGACAAGACCTTCCTCCTCACGCCCCGCAACGTCGAGGTCTCCGCCGAGGAGAAGGCGCGCCTCGTCGAAAAGGGCTTCTTCAACCAGTCCTAGCGCCTGCCTCTAGGCTTCGCCCGCGATGAGGATCGGGTTCGCGGGAGCCGGCAACATGGCCGCGGCGATGGCACGCGGGTGGGCCGCGGGCCCGGGCGGGCCCGAGGCGATGCTGTTCACCGACCTCGACGAGCCCCGCGCCGCGGCGCTGGCCGACGATGTGGGCGGCGAGACGCGCCCGGGGCTCATGGAGCTCGCGGGGGACAGCGACGTCCTGCTCCTGGCGGTCAAGCCGGCCGCTCTCGACGCGGTCGCGGAGGAGCTCGGCGGCGTCGCGCCCGCGCTGCTCTCACTGCTCGCGGTCACGTCATCCAGCCGTCTGGCCGAAGCGTTTCCGGGCGTTCCCGTGCTCCGGCTGATGCCGAACCAGCCGGTGGAGGTTCGCCGGGGCGTGATCTGCCACGCGCCCCCCGTCGCCATGCCTGATGATCTTCATGACCGGCTTCTAGCGCTGCTGGAGCCGCTCGGTGACGTCGTCGCTCTCGACGAGAGCGACATCGATGCAGCGATGGCGATCATGTCGAGCTCGCCCGCATACATCGCGCTCGTGGCGGAGGCGCTCGCCCGCGGCGGCGAGCGGGAGGGCCTCGACCCCGAGGTCGCCGGTGAGCTCGTCGCGGGCGCGCTCGCCGGGACGGCGGAACTCCTGACGAGGCACGACCCGGCGACGATTCGCGACGCCGTCGCGCCGCCCGGCGGAGCCACCGAGGCCGGGCTCGCCCAGCTCGAGGGAGTGGTGGAGGATGCGTTCGTGAACGCGGTCAACGCCTCCCTGGAGCGCTTCCGGTGATCGCGTCCGCCGTGAGCACGCTGCTCCCCCTCGCGGACACGCGCGGCACGATCGCCGACTACGTGGGCGCGGTGTTTCTCGTCTACCTGGTGATCATCATCGTCCGGGTGCTGCTCAGCTGGATCCCGCGGATGCCCTACAACCGGACGCTCCGGGCGGTGGTTGGGTTCATCGAGGAGGTGACCGACCCGTACCTGAACGTGTTTCGCAGATTCCTGCCGCCGATGGGCGGGGGTGCCTTCGCGCTGGATCTGAGCCCGATCCTGGCGATCATCCTGCTCGTCATCGCCCAGCAGGTGGTCGTGGGGCTCATCCGCGGGTGACCTCCGGGCGGCTCAACCCGGCGGCGATCCGGGGCTGGCGGCGCGCCCTCCTCGTCTGCGGGGCGGTCGTGCTCCTCGACCAGGTCTCGAAGGCGATCGTGGTCTCGTCGCTATCGGTCGGCGAGCGCGTCCAGCTCATCCTCGGGTTCACTCTCACCAACACGCCGAACTCGGGGCTCGCGTTCGGCATCGGTCAGGGCCAGAGCTTTGTGCTCGTGATCACCGTCATCGCGCTCGCACTGGTGCTGATCTGGTTCGCGCTCGATCCGAGTCGCCCGGGCATGTGGCTCGCGGTGGGCCTGCTCGCCGGCGGTGCGCTGGGAAACCTCGCCGACCGGGTGCGCATGGACGCCGTCACGGATTTCATCAACCCGCCGCTGTGGCCCACGTTCAACCTCGCCGACATCGCGATCACCCTGGGCGCTCTCGGCCTGGTGCTCATCTCGCTCAATCCCACCCACACCCAGGACGACGCGAACCCCAAGCCGGGATCGGGGTGAGCGAGAAGCCTCGGATCGTCCACGTGGACGAGTGGCTGGCGGTGGTCGACAAGCCGGCCGGCCTTGTCGTTCACGCCGCGCCCGGGCACCGAGGCGACACGCTCGTGGACGTCCTGGGCGAGCTGCTGGGCGGCGGCGACGATCCTCAGCGACCCGGCATCGTCCATCGGCTGGACAAGGACACCTCAGGCTTGATGATCGTCGCCCGCGGGGACGAGGCGCACCGGCGCCTGGCCGCCCAGATCAAGGCGCACGAGGTCCGCCGCGCCTACCTCGCCCTGGTAGAGGGCCGGCTGCGCTCGCGGACCGGAACCATCGACGCTCCGCTCGGGCGCGACTACAGGGCCCCGGAGCGGCGAGCCGTGGGCGGCCGGGGCCCGCGCGAGGCGCGCACGCACTTCAGCGTCGTGGAGACGCTTCCCGCCGATGCGCTCGTCGAGGCCAGGCTGGAGACGGGACGCACCCATCAGATCCGGGCCCACTTTGCAGCCATCGGCCACCCGGTCGCGGGGGACCCCCGGTACGGCCACGCCGGGCGCCACGCCCTGGACCGCCAGTTCCTGCACAGCACGCGGCTGGGGTTCCGGCATCCGATGACGGACGAGGAGCTCGAGTTCGAGTCGCCGCTTCCTGGGGATTTGGCCCGGGCGTTGGAGCGGGCGCGCACGCCGTAGGGCATCGCCCTACCTGCCAGTTGTTGTCCTGAGCCGCGACCCCGCCGAGGCTCCCTACAATCCCCTCCGACCAGTAACCGACCCCCGACGTAAGGCACGGGGCCCTGCCCGGCAGTCAGACAGCACGCCGGGTCCCCGCAGCGCCGTTGGGATTCAAGAGCAAAACCGAGCAAGGGAGCCTCATGTCCGAACCCGGAATCAAGGAGCTGCTGGAGGCCGGCCTTCACTTCGGCCACCAGACGCGGCGTTGGGATCCCGCCATGCGGCCGTACATCTACGGCGAGCGCGACGGGATTCACATCATCGACCTCCTACAGACCGAGCATCTGCTCGCCGAGGCCCGGCGGTTCGCCGCCGAGGTGGCCAGCAAGGGCGGCGCGGTCCTGTTCGTTGGCACCAAGAAGCAGGCGCGCGACGCGGTCAAGGAGTGGGCCGAGAAGTGCGGCATGCCGTACGTCAACCAGCGGTGGCTGGGCGGCCTGCTGACCAACTTCAACACGATGTCGGCGCGCATCGACCGCCTGCACGAGCTGAGTGATCTCAAGGAGGCCGGCCAGCTTGATCTCCTGCCCACCAAGGAGCGCATGTCGCGGGAGGCCGAGCTGGCGAAGCTCGAGTACAACCTCGGCGGCGTCCGGAACATGCAGCGGCTGCCGCAGGCGGTGGTGATCATCGACCTGAAGACCGAGGTCATCGCCGTGCGCGAGGCCGAGCGGCTGCGGATCCCGATCATCGGGCTCGTCGACTCGAATGTCGATCCCGTTCCGGTCGAGTATCCGGTACCCGGCAACGACGACTCGATCCGGTCGTGCGAGCTCGTGGTCCGGACGATCGGCGAAGCGGTCTACGAGTCCGTGGAGGCCTATCGCAAGGCGGAGGCCGAGCGCCAGGCGGAGGAGGCGGAGCGCCGCAGGCGCGAGGAAGAGGAGCGCCAGCGCCGCGAGGCCGAGGAGCAAGCCAAGAAGGAAGCCGAGGAGGCGGCCAAGGCGGCCGCCGCCGCGGCCGAGAGCAGCGAGGCGGCGCCGGCCGAGGCCGGCCAGGAGCCGAGCTCGTGAGTCCCGACGGCGACGACATCAAGGCGGCGGACGTCAAGGAGCTCCGGGACCGCACCGGCGCCGGGATCATGGACTGCAAGGCCGCCCTCGGGGAGGCGCAGGGCGACATCGACAAGGCGATCGAGATCCTGCGCGTGAAGGGGCAGGCGTCGGCCGCCAAGCGAAGCGGGCGAGCCACCTCCGAGGGCGTCGTGACGTCCTACATCCACGCGACCGGGAAGGTGGGCGTGCTGGTGGAGGTCCAGTGCGAGACGGACTTCGTCGCCCGCAGCGACGAGTTCAAAGAGTTCGCGCGCGAGGTCGCGATTCACATCGCGGGCACTCCGACGCCGCCGCTGGTCGTCTCGGCGGAGGAGATCCCCGAGGAGGCACGGGAGGCCGAGCGCAGGGTGTTCGAGGCGAAGGCCCGCGAGGAAGGCAAGCCGGACGACATCGTGGCGAAGATCGTCGACGGCCAGCTTCAGAAGTGGTCGAAGCAGGCTGCACTGCTGGAGCAGGAACACGTTCGGACCGACGCCTACGACGGCAAGACGATCGAGGAACTGCGCGCCGAGATCGCGTCGAAGACCGGCGAGAACGTGCGGATCGCCCGCTTCGCCAGGTTTGTGGTCGGGGAATAGCGCATACGATGTTCGCGCCGTGGCCGAAGAACCTGCATTCAGCCGCGTACTGCTGAAGCTGTCCGGCGAGGCCCTGATGGGGGGCCTCGAGTACGGCACCGATCCCGAGCGCGTCGAGCGCATCGCGGGCCAGGTGCACGGGGTGGCAAAGCGCGGGGTTGAGATCGCGCTCGTCGTTGGCGCGGGAAACATCTACCGCGGCCTCCAGGGCGCGGCGCGCGGCATGGACCGCGCCACCGCCGACTACATGGGGATGCTCGCCACGGTGCTGAACGCGCTCACGCTCCAGGACGCACTCGAGAAGCGAGGAGCGCACACGCGGGTGCTCTCGGCGATCCAGGTGACCGAGGTCGCCGAGCCATACATCCGCCGCCGCGCCATCAGGCACCTCGAGAAGGGCCGGATCATCATCTTCGCCGCCGGCACCGGCAACCCGTTCTTCACCACCGACACGGCCGCCGCCCTGCGGGCGCTGGAGATCCGCGCCGACGTGATCCTGATGGCCAAGCACGGAGTCGAGGGTGTTTTCGACGCGGACCCATCGAAGGTCCCCGACGCGAAGTTCATCCCGGAGATCACGCACCGCCAGGCGATCGAGCGCGGGCTTCGGGTGATGGACTCCACGGCCCTGTCCCTTTGCATGGACAACGACCTGCCGATCTGCGTCTTCAACCTCTCCGATGAGCGGAACATCGACCGCTTGATCTCCGGAGAGCGCGTCGGCACGATCGTCTCCTCGAACGGCCGCTTGGATGGCCGAAATACGGATCCTGCCGGCGACCCGGTCGCTCCCGGACGCGAGGCAGAGGAAGCGACCGGCAAAGTCTGATGGCCGATTTCACCGACGAGCTCCTCGACGACGCCGAGGACCGGATGAAGAAGTCTGTCGAGGCCTACCGGCACGAGCTGGCGACGGTTCGCACCGGCCGCGCCTCGCCGCACCTGCTGGATCGCGTGATCGTCGACTACTACGGCACCGAGACGCCGCTGCGGCAGCTCTCGCAGGTCGCGGCCACGGATGCCCGCCTGCTGACGCTGACCCCGTACGACAAGAATTCGATCAAGGTGATCGAGAAGGCGATCATGGAGTCCGACCTCGGCCTGACGCCCAACAACGACGGCAACGTCATCCGCCTCCAGATTCCGGAGCTCAACGAGGAGCGCCGCAAGGACCTGGTCCGCGTCGTCCACAACGTGGCGGAGGAGGGGCGGGTCGCCGTGCGCAATATCCGCCGGGACGTCATGCACGACCTGCGGGAGCTGAAGAAGGAGGGTGAGGTCGGCGAGGACGACGAGCGCCGGGCGGAGAGCGAGCTTCAGCGGCTCACGGACGAGGCCACCAGCGAGATCGAGTCGCTGCTGAAGGGCAAAGAGGAAGAGATCCTCGAGGTTTAACCGGAGGCGCGGGTGCTGCGTTTCGCCGACCGATGACGTCCTCTGACCCGAAATACGTCGCGATCATCACCGACGGCAACGGACGATGGGCCCAGCGCCGGGGGCTGTCGCCGATCGAAGGCCATCGAGCGGGCGCGGACGTGGTCAAGGACCGGCTTCGCGACGCCGTGGACCTTGGCATCGAGGAGCTGACCGTGTTCTCGTTCTCCACGGAGAACTGGTCGCGGCCGATCGATGAGGTCGACGGCCTGATGCGGATGTTTGGCGAGCGCATCGACAACGAGACGCCGGAGCTGCACGAGGAGGGCGTTCGGATGCGGTTCATCGGCCGCCGCGAGGGGGTGGATGCCGCCCTGATCCGCCGGATGGAGTGGGCGGAGGACTTGACGAAGGACAACGACGTGATTCGGTTCTTCGTCGCCTTCAACTACGGCGGCCGCGCCGAGATCGTCGACGCCGCCGCCTCGTTCCAGGGCTCGACCGAGGAGGAGTTCCGCCGCCACCTGTACGCGCCGGACATGCACGACCCGGATCTCCTGATCCGGACCAGCGGCGAGCTCCGGGTGTCCAACTACCTGCTGTGGCAGTGCGCCTACTCCGAGTTGGTTTTCCGCCCCGAGCTGTGGCCGGACTTCACTCGCGAGGCGTTTGAGGAGTCCCTTGAGGAATTCGCAGCACGCAGGCGGCGTTTCGGCGCCCGCGCGTAACGACCGCACTCCGACACTCTGGCGTTAAGGTCGGGCCGCGATGGAAACGCCTCCATTCGACGCGGAAGAGGCTTCGGGAGGGGTGAACCTGGACCCTGCGCCGTGGGTGCAGGGCGAGCCGTCGGAGCCGCCGCCCGCCCAGCGCCACCGGCGCCGCCGCGGGCCGAGGCCTCGCCGCGGTGGGGACGGTACGGCCGCGCAAAGGCTCCCCAGGGGCCCGAGGCGCCGGCCGACGCGCGAGACGATTGCCCGGATCGGCGTGGCGGTCCCGTGGATCGTCTTCGCGATCGTCATCGTGGTCCTCGGCGGGATTCCGTTCGCGCTCGCGATGATCGGCCTCTCGATGATCGGGATGGCGGAGCTGTTCCGCATGACGCGCCGCTTCCGTCCGCTGCCACCGGTCGCCCTGGCCGCCGCCGTCGCACTCGTGATCGCCGCCTACTACGGGGGTCAGTTCCAGATGATCATCGTGCTGGCGGCGACCTTCCCGGTGATGTTCCTGTTCGCCGCCGCCCGCGGGCCGCGTGAGGGCGGCACCACCTCCGCCATCGCCGTCACCCTGCTGGCGATCCTGTGGATCGCCGTTCCGTTCGCCCACGCGGTGCTCCTTCGCCAGCTGCCCCTGCACGGCGGTGCGCTGGTGATCGACGTCCTCGTCGCGACCTTCCTCACCGACACCGCCGCGTACGCGGGTGGCCGCCTGTTCGGCCGTCACCCGCTCGCCCCGAGGATCTCGCCCAACAAGACGATCGAGGGCCTCGCCTTTGGCTTTGTCGGCGGGACGGCCGGCTTCTGGTTCGCGGGCCTCTACCAGGACTGGCTGCCGGGCATCGACGCGCTGATCATGGGCATGTGCATCGCGATCGTCGCCCCGATGGGCGACCTGTTCGAGTCGATGCTGAAGCGCGATCTCGATGTCAAGGACACGGGCAACGTGTTCGGCCCGCACGGCGGCCTCCTCGACCGCCTCGACGCGCTCCTCTTCACCATCGTGGTGGGCTACTACCTGGCGGTCGCGTTCCTCTACTGAGCGAGCGCTTCGCGCACGAACTCCAGGTCCGCGCGCATATCGTCCTCGCCCCCGGGGGTCTCGCAGACGACCGGGCCGCCCGCCGCGTGGATCAACTCCCTCAGGACATCTGCGCCCATCGTCCCCTTGCCCAGGTTCGCGTGCCGGTCCGCGCCCGTTCCGGGAGGGTCTCGGGAGTCGTTGGCGTGCAGGAGGTCGATGGAGCCCACGATCGCGCGCACCCGCTCGACGGCATCGCCCAGCTCCTCGCCCGCGGCGTGCGCGTGGCACGTGTCGAAACAAAAGCCGATCTCGATATCGCCGCGCTCACCCATCACCAGGTCCCAGAGGCGGGCCAGGGCGTCGAATCGCCGGGCGACCGCGTTGTCCCCGCCGGCCGTGTTCTCGAGGTAGAGGGGGACCTCGGTCTCGAGCATCTCCAGGGTGCGTCCCCAGCGGCCGAATCCAGCCTCGACCCCGTCCTCTGCATACCCCGGGTGGACGATCACAGCCGTCGCGCCCACAGTCACGGCCGCGTCGCACGTTTGCTGCAAGATCTTGCGCGAGCCGTAGCGCACGTTGTTCTTGGGAGAGCAGACGTTGATCAGGTACGGCGCGTGGACGTAGAGGGGCATGTCGGATGCACGCAACTCCTCGGCGTCGTCCCGGTCGTCCGGCTTCTTCCAGCCCTGAGGGTCCGAGAGGAACAGCTGCACGCAATCCGCGCCCAGCGCCTCGGCCTCGGCGAGCGGATTATCCGGCGCGACGTGGGCGCCGACGAGCCCATTCCTCTTCGCTGCGGCCACAGCGCGCGAGCATAGCCAGCGATTTAGGCGCTGCAAAGCGCCAGCCCTACACTGCCTGAGGATGAGGAAGCTGGTCATCCTGGGCGCGACCGGATCCATCGGTGAGCAGGCGCTCGAGGTAGTCGCGTCGTCCGAGGACCTGTCCGTGGTCGGCCTGGCCGCGGGCAGAGGCTGGGAGCGGCTGGTCGAGCAGGCGCGCGATCACGGGGTGCCGGCGATCGCCATTGCGGACTCCGCGGCGGCCGCCGCCGCGTCGCAGGCGTGGAAAGGACGTGTTCTCACCGGCGATGAGGGTCTCCTGGAGCTGATCGCCGCCTCGGGCGCGGACCTCGTGCTCAACGGAATCGTCGGCTCGGCGGGCCTCGGCCCGACGATCGTCGCGCTCACGGAGGGCATCGAGCTGGCGCTCGCGAACAAGGAGAGCCTCGTCGTGGGCGGCGAGCTGGTGACCGCCCTGGCGGAGGCGACGGACACGCGCATCATCCCGGTCGACTCCGAGCACTCGGCGCTCTTTCAGCTCGTGAACGCCGAGAGCCCCGGCACGGTCGAGCGCCTCGTCCTGACGGCGTCCGGCGGCCCCTTCCGGGGGCGTACCGACCTCTCGGGCATCACCCCGGAGGAGGCGCTGGCGCATCCCACGTGGGACATGGGGGGGCGCATCACGATCGACTCGGCGACGCTGATGAACAAGGGCTTCGAGATGATCGAGGCGCACCACCTCTTCGGCACGCCGTACGAGCGGATCGACGTCGTGGTTCATCCCCAGTCGATCATTCACGGGCTTGTCCACCTGAACGACGGGGCATCGCTCGCGCACCTGGGGTATCCCGACATGAAGGTGCCGATCTCCTATGCCTTGAAGTACCCGGAGCGCACGGACGTGGACGTCCCGACGCTGGATCTTGCGGAGGCCGGTGAGCTCACCTTCGCGGAGGCGGACACGGAGACCTTCGCCTGCCTGCGCCTCGCCCGCGAGGCCGGGGAGGCCGGCGGCACCGCGCCGTGCGTGCTGAACGCGGCCGACGAGGTGGCGGTCAGCGCCTTCCTGGGTGGCCGCATCCCGTTCACGGCGATCGCGGAGGTCGTCGAGCAGACGCTCGAGGCGATTCCGGCCGCTGTCCCGGGGCACTTCGAGGAGCTGTACGCCGTCGACGCCGAGGCCCGCGAGCGCGCCCGCGAGCTGATCCAGGGGGCGGGGGTGGCGCCGTGAGCCAGATCCTGTCGAGCGGATGGCCCTGGGCGCTCACGATCGCCGGGTTCGCCTTCCTGATCATCATCCACGAGTTCGGGCACTTCATCGCCGCGAAGGCGACCGGTATGCGCGTCGAGCGCTTCTTCCTGTTCTTCCCGCCGAAGATCGTGAGCATCAAGCGCGGCGAGACCGAGTACGGCATCGGCATGCTGCCGTTCGGGGGCTTCGTGAAGATCACCGGGATGAACCCGGACGAGCTGAAGCCCGCTCCGGCCGCTGACGAGGAGTCGAAGCCCGGCGGTGGCCTGATGACGAAGGTCGAGGGCGCCGGCCAGGGCCGCCCGACCGAGCCGCTGCCGCCCGACGTCCTGAAACGCGCGTACTACAACCAGCCCGTCTGGAAGCGCATCGTGGTCATCGGCGCAGGCCCGGCCGCGAACCTCCTGCTCGCCTTCGTCCTCCTCTTCGCCGTCTCGCTGAGCCTGAACGAGTTCGACGGCCAGGTCGGGGCGGTGGAGTCGGGGACGCCGGCCGCCGCGCATCTTGCGACCGGGGACAAGCTCCTGGCGGTCGACGGCAAGAGCTACCCGAATCTCGACCAACAGGCGCGCGCCACCCACTTCATCAACCTCGTGTCGAAGCACAAGTGCGCCGCTCAGCCCCCGACGGACGGCTGCAGGGCAAAGCAGCCCGTCGACCTGAAGATTCAGCGGAACGGCCAGGTCCAGCATCTCTCGGTGACCCCCTTCTACGACGCGCAGGCGAAGCGGATGCGCCTCGGCTTCAGCTACGGCACCAAGTCGGTCGCGCAGTCGCCGCCGGCCGCCGCCGGGCACGCGGCGAGCGAGATGTGGCACGTCACGACCGGCACGCTGGGCGTGTTCAGCAAGATCTTCGAGCCGCAGGAGCGCAAGAAGATCCACGGCATCGTCGGGATCTCCGACGTCACGCAGCAGGCCGTCCAGTACGGCGTGGCCGAGGCGCTGACGCTGATCGCCTTCATCAGCCTCTCCTTGGCGATCATCAACCTGTTCCCATTCCTGCCGCTCGACGGCGGCCACATCTTCTGGAGCCTGGTGGAGAAGGTCCGCGGGCGTCCGGTGCCGTTCAGCATCATGGAGCGCGCCAGCGTGGTCGGCTTCCTGCTGGTGATGGTCCTGTTCGCGATCGGGCTCTCAAACGACATCCACGCGCTGAACAACGGCGGGCTCAACATCCGCTAGACGCTGCCGTTTTGCGCTGTCTGGGGGTAGGCTTAGCGCGGGATGGAGGTGAAGACCGCCGAGAGGGGTACGGAGCGTCCCGTCGCGCTGGACGCACAGACGGTGTGCGAGGCGTTTCAGCTGACCGCCGAGGCCCACCCCGACCGGGTCGCGATCCGGACCAGGGACGACGAGTTTTCGTGCACGTGGGGCGAATACGCGGAGAGGGTCCGCGCGATTGCCGCGGGCCTCGCCACGCTGGGCGTCGAGAAGGGCGACACAGTCGCGCTGATGATGGTCAACCGGCCCGAGTTTCACTTCGCGGATGCCGCCGTCATGCATCTCGGCGGGGTCCCATTCTCGATCTACAACACGTACACGGCGGCCGAGATCGAGCACCTCGTTAACGATGCGGGCTGCGCCGTCGCGATCGTCGAGCAGCAGTATGCGGACAAGATCCTGGCCGCCCGCGACGGAGCCGACGCCTTGGAGCACGTGGTCGTGATCGATGGCGACGTCCCCGACGGAGCCATATCGACCGACGAGCTCGTCTCGCGCGGCGATGAGAACTTCGACTTCGAAGGTGCCTGGCGGGCCGTGGAGCCCGACGACCTCCTGACCCTGATCTACACGTCGGGAACCACCGGTCATCCCAAGGGCGTGCAGATCATGCACTCGAACATCTGCGAGACCGTCCGGTCCTATGACCAGATGATCCAGTTCCCCGACGGCGGCCGGATCGTCTCCTATCTGCCGATGGCGCACGTCGCGGAGCGCAACGTCAGCCACTACCTACCGATGCTGTGCGGGTTCACGATCACCTGCTGTCCGGATGCCAGGAAGGTCATCGAGTACCTGCCCGAGGTGCGGCCGAGCTGGTTCTTCGCGGTACCTCGGATCTGGGAGAAGCTGAAAGCCGGCCTGGAGCAGATGATGGCGGCGCTCCCCGAGGAGCAGCGGGTACCGATGGATAAGGCGTTCGAGGCGTCACTGGCGAAGGTTCGGCTGGAGCAGGTCGGTGAGGAGGTCCCCTCCGGGCTCGCCGACGGAGTTGAGAAGGCAGACGAGGCGGTGTTCTCCAAGCTCCGCGGCCACCTGGGGCTGGACCAGCTCGAGGCGTGCAATGTCGGGGCGGCACCGACCCCGCCCGAGGTGATCGAGTTCTTCCACGCGCTCGGGATCCCGCTCGCCGAGCTTTGGGGGATGTCCGAGACGACCGGCGCCGGCACCTGCAATCCACGCGAGCACATCAAGATCGGGACGGTGGGCCCGCCCAGTCCCGGCATCGACATCAAGCTGGCGGAGGACGGCGAGGTGCTGATCAAGGGGCCGGTGGTCATGAAGGGCTACAGGAATCTGCCGGACAAGACCAAGGAGACGTTCACCGACGACGGCTATCTCATGACCGGCGACATCGGCGAATTCGACGAGGACGGTTACCTGAAGATCGTCGACCGCAAGAAGGAGCTGATCATCACCGCCGCCGGAAAGAACCTCTCGCCGGCGAACATCGAGGCGCGGCTCAAGCAGGTTCCCCTGGTGAGCCAGGCGATCGCGATCGGCGACAAGCGCAAGTACGTCAGCGCGCTGCTGACGCTCGACCCCGAGGCCGCGAAGAGCTGGGCCTCCGAGCATGGAATCGACGGCGACCTCGCGTCCCTCGCCCAAAACGAGGCACTGATCGCCGAGGTGGAGAAGGGGCTGGGCGTTGCGAACGAGGAGCTCGCCCGCGTGGAGCAGGTGAAGCGCTTCAAGGTCCTTCCGCTCGACTGGGAGCCGGGGGGCGACGAGCTCACACCGACGATGAAGCTCAAGCGCAAGCCGATCGCCGAGAAGTACGCCGAAGAGATCGACTCGCTGTACGACGCCTGAGCGCCTGCACCGAGCGCCCCGTCAGTACCCTCCAATCAGTGAACGGCACCAGCCAGTTTCGGAGCTAAAGCTCCTCACCAAACGACCATGGCTTCCAAGCGGCAGATATGGGTGAAGGACGTGCCGATCGGAGGTGGCGCGCCCGTCGTCGTGCAGACGATGACCAAGACCGAAACCGCGAATCTCGACGCCACCATGGAGCAGATCCGCAAGGTCGCCGACGCGGGCTCGGACCTGGTGCGCGTCGCCGTTCCTCGTGAGAAGGACGTCGAGGCGCTGAAGACGATCGTCGCCGACTCCCCGATCCCGGTGATCGCGGACATCCACTTCAACTACACGCTGGCGCTGAAGGCGATCGACGCCGGCGCCCACTGCATCCGGCTCAACCCGGGCAACATCGGCGGCCCGGACAAGGTGGCGCAGGTGGCGGAGAAGGCGACCGCGGCAGGCGTCCCGATGCGCATCGGCGTCAACTCCGGGTCGCTGCCGAAGCACCTGCACGAGCTGGAGCGGGACAACCCGGTCGACGCGCTCGTTCAGGCCGCCGCCGAGTTCGTCGAGCTCATGGAGCGGCTGGACTTCGAGAACTTCAAGGTGTCGATCAAGTCGACCAACGTGCCCAACACGATCGCCGCGAACCGGCTT
Organism: Solirubrobacterales bacterium; assembly: GCA_035634715.1. GTDB lineage: Bacteria > Actinomycetota > Thermoleophilia > Solirubrobacterales > 70-9 > AC-56. The sequence goes on along the minus strand of DASQCL010000121.1, from coordinate 280 downwards.
CTCGCCGAGAAGATCGAGTATCCGATCCACCTCGGCATCACGGAGGCCGGTACCAAGTGGTCCGGCTCGCTCAAGTCGGCCGTCGGCCTTGGCACGCTGCTGGCCGACGGCGTGGGGGACACCATCCGGATCAGCCTCTCCACCTTCCACGCTGAGGAGGAGGTGAAGGTCGCCTGGGAGATCCTGAAGGCCCTCCAGCTCCGCGAGCGCGGCCCGGTGCTGATCGCCTGTCCGACCTGCGGCCGGCTGCAGTTCGACATGGACACCGTCGTCGCGGAGA
>DASQCL010000120.1:0-2041 GCA_035634715.1 Solirubrobacterales bacterium | reverse complement strand
CGCGAACTTCTCCGAGAACACCAGGACCTCGCCGCGCTTGCCGGCGCTCGGCCCACTGAGGACCTTCACGCCGGGCGCCTCGTCGCCGTTGCTGACCCCGCCTGCTTTGCCCTCGCCATCGAGGAGTTCGACCTCGATGATGCCCTCGGCGAGTTGCGAGGCGGCCTCAATCGACTCGGAGAGGCGCTTGCGGAGGCCCTCCTTCATCACCAACCGGTCGACCACCACCGAGATGTCGTGCTTGTACTTCTTGTCGAGCTCGATGTCCTCGTCGAGGCGCCGGAGCTCGCCGTCGATCACCGCGCGGACGTAGCCCTGTCCCCGCATCTCCTCGAGCTGGCGCCCGTACTCGCCCTTGCGACCGCGCACGATCGGCGCCAGCACCATGAACCGCGCCCCATCATCCAGCGTCATCACCCGGTCGGTTATCTGCTCCAGTGACTGGCCCTGGATCGGCGCGCCGCAGCTGTGGCAGTGGGGCTTGCCGATCCGAGCCCAGAGGAGCCGCAGGTAGTCATAGATCTCAGTGACCGTGCCGACGGTCGACCGCGGGTTGCGCGACGTCGTCTTCTGGTCGATCGAGATCGCCGGCGACAACCCCTCGATCGAGTCGACGTCGGGCTTCTCCATCTGCCCGAGGAACTGCCGCGCATACGCGGACAGCGACTCCACGTACCGCCGCTGGCCCTCGGCGTAGATCGTGTCGAACGCAAGGCTCGACTTTCCGGACCCCGACAGCCCGGTCATGACGATCAGCGCATCGCGCGGAAGCTCGAGGTCGATCCCCTTGAGGTTGTGCGCGCGGGCGCCTGAGATGACGATGCGATCGGACGGCGACATAACTCTCCATCGATTCTACGGACGCGAACGGGCGTTCCCGTGGAGGGCCCGTTCACCGTAGAGATAGGGCACCCAAAATGGGGCAACCGCGGGCGGAAACCCGTTCTAACGCAATCCACGCCCGGAAACCGGGCACAGCTTGCCTTGATGCTCCCTAAGCGGTGCTCGCCGCCGGCCGGAAGCTGGGCCGGGCGGCGTACGCAATCGCGGCGCCGATGCCCGCCGCGATGACGGTCGCCGCGAACCCGCGGTGTGGATGGCCGCCGTTCACGAGCGCACCCCCGAGCGCCTGCCCTCCCGCGGCGCCGGACGTGATCGAGGTGATCATCCAGGTGAAGGCCTCGGTGGCGGAGCCCGGCGGGGCGATCTCGTCCACCAGCGAGTAGAGGGCCGCGGTAACCGGCGCGAGCGCGAGTCCGCTAAGGGCCATCAGCGGCACCGCCTCGGCGATCGAGGTCGTGAACAGGAGTGGAACGAATCCCAGGGCGAGCAGGAAGCTGAGGCGCACGTAGCGGCTGGCGGCGGGCGTGGCGTGGTGACGCGCTCCGTACCAGACACCCGAGGCGAAGCTCGCCGCCGCCTGGGCTGCGATCAGGACCCCCGCAAGGCCGGCCGACCCTTCGCCCGTCGCCAAGGCGGTGATCGAGATCTCCATCGCCCCCAGCGCGACGCCAAAACTGAGCTCGACCAGGACGATCAGCGCGATCGCGCGCGATCGGAGCGGCCCCGCCCAGTGCCTGGGGCCGCCATCGCCGCGCCAGACCCGCGACGCCCGCGAGACGACGAACAGCAGGGTCCCGATGGTCGCGAGAGCCGCGTTGAAGAGGATTGCGACCGTGGGTGAGCCCACCGTCACCAGCAGGCCGGTTAGGAGTGGGCCGAGGATGAACGCGACCTCCAGCGAGATCGCGTCGAGCGCGAACGCGCTCTGTCGGAGTCCGGAATCGGTCACCAGACTGGACCAGAGGGCCCGCATACATGATCCGGTCGCCGGTGTCGTCGCGCCGCACAGGGCTCCGATCACGACCAGGACGACTGTCGAGGCCCCGCCGTGGGCGGCGAGGACGAGTCCGATGAGGGTGATCGGGTTCAGCGCGACGGCTATCCCGAGGACCTCGGTCTGGCCGAGCCGGTCGACCAGCCGCCCCTGAACCGGGAGCGTGACGGCCGTCGCGATGGCGAACGCCGCCTCGACGATCCC
>DASQCL010000119.1:0-3191 GCA_035634715.1 Solirubrobacterales bacterium | reverse complement strand
CCGAGCCCCGGCCCGCGGAGGGAGCGATCACCATGGAGGCCGAAGTGTCGGGGGGCTTGACGCAGGTGAAGGTCAGGTTCGACGGCCTGAGCCTCCGCCTTCCGGCCACCAAGCCCCAGCCGGCCGGGCCGGGATGGGGCGTGTACCTCGTTCAGACGCTGGCAACCCGCTGGGGCGCCCGCCGCGAGGACAGCAGCACCTACGTCTGGTTCGAGGCGTAGGCACCCGCCGCGCGGGAACGCTTACCCCGCTGGCGCGGAACTCCCACAGCCGTTGGCCCGTTGTCAAGCTCTCCGTAACAACCGGACTTGACGAGGACGCACGATAAGACTCGATGGCAGATCCAGACCCCAAGTCAGTGAGGTTCGAGGTAAAGGCCGAGACGACGGCCTCGCCCGAGCAGGTGATCGAGGCCGCCGGCACGGACTTCTCCCCACGCCGGGCGGAGATCTGGCCAAATGTGCGCAAGTCCGGCCTGACGGTGCACGACGACGGACCGAACTACGTCGACGCCACCGAGTATGGAACGGGACCCGCGCGGCTCATCTGGGAGCGCTCTCGCTACGAGTGGTCGGAACCGGGAGTAGTGCGCGCGACGGTGACTGACTCCAACGCGTTGCTGCCGGGCACGACCTTCGAGCTGCGGGCGAGCCCGCGCGACGGCGGCAGCACTGTGGAGATGATCCTCGACCGAAGGTTTCGCCCGGCCGGTTGGGGAAGGGTCGGCTATGCCCTGAACCGGTTCTTCGGCGCGCGGGGCTTCGCCTTCATGCTGCGCCAGGCGCTCAAGGGTGTCGAGAAGCGGCAGCGATCTCGCGAAGCCTCGCCCGACCCTCGGCCAGGCTCCGATTGACCTTGGTGTAGGTCCAGTCGCAAAGCTCACCGATCTCGGCGTACGAGTAGCCCTGAGCCTGGAGGACGATCGCGAGGCGCTCGTCGGGCTTGAGCTCTGCGAGGGCTCGGGCCGCGGCCGCGACGTTGTCGCGGCGCTCGGCGCGCTCCATCGGTCCCGGCCGCTCGCACAGCACCCCGTCGAAGAGCTCGTTCCCGTCGTCGCGCCACGCCGCGAGGATTCGCTCGCGGGCCCGGCGCACGGCAAGCGCCTCCCTGCGAGTGACCACCTGCATCCAGGCGATGAGCGCGTTCGGCGGCCGCTCCGGTGCCTTGGTCAGCAGGATCTCGACCGCGCGCTGGAACGCGTCCTCGGCGTCGTCGGTGCAGAGCGACACGCGGCGCGCGGTGCGCCGGAACTCCGGCTCCGCCACCGCCAGCACGGCCAGCGCCCGCTCGCGCCGCCCTCCGCACAGCTGGGTCTTCTGCGTCGCCACACACGGGTCAACCCCTTGCGCCGTTGCAACGCCCTCCCGGCCCGGCCGCAGCTGAAGCGCGGCGCCCACCTGGGCGCCACTCGGCGCGTCCTCCGCGATCGGTCGCGTACCCTGCCGGATTGAGATGAGCACCTGCGTTGTCACGGGGGGAGCGGGATTCCTGGGCTCCCATCTCAGCGATCGGCTGCTGGCCAACGGCCACAGCGTGATCTGCATCGACAACCTCGACACCGGGTCGCTGCAGAACATCGAGCACATCGATGACGACCGGTTCACATTCATGAACCAGGACCTCACCGAGCCGGTCCATCTCGACTGCGAGGTCGACTTCGTCTACCACCTGGCCTCGCCGGCGAGCCCGATCGACTACGCGCGGCTCCCGCTCCACACGCTCAAGGTCGGCTCCTACGGGACGCATCACATGCTCGGCCTCGCGAAGTTCAAGCGGGCGCGCTTCCTGCTGGCGTCGACGTCGGAGGTCTACGGCGATCCGCAGGTCCATCCCCAGCCCGAGCACTACTGGGGGCACGTCAACCCGATCGGGCCGCGAGGCGTCTACGACGAGGCGAAGCGCTACGCCGAGGCGCTGACCATGGCGTACCACCGCCAGCAGGGAGTGAACACCTGCATCGCGCGAGTCTTCAACACCTTCGGGGCCCGGATGCGGCCTCACGACGGCCGAGCGATCCCCACCTTCCTGCGCCAGGCGCTCCAGGACAAGCCGGTCACCGTCTTCGGTGAAGGGAGCCAGACGCGGAGCTTCTGCTACGTCGACGACCTGATCCGCGGCTTCGTGCTCCTGTCGGAGTCAGACGTCCACCTTCCCGTGAATCTCGGCAACCCGAAGGAGATGACGCTGCTCGAGCTCGCGGAGGCCGTGATCGACGCGACGGGCTCGCGCTCGGAGATCGTCTATGAGGCGCTGCCGGTCGACGATCCGCAGGTGCGCCAGCCGGACATCACACGGGCGAAGCAGCTGCTCGGCTGGGAGCCGGAGGTCGAGCTCCGCGACGGCCTCCACCGGACGATCGAGCAGGCCGGCGTCGAGCGGCTCGTCGGCGCCACGGATTGAGCGCTGAGCCCAGGGCCCGGCTGCGGATCGCGCACCTGACGGCGACCTTTCCCCCGTACCCCGGCGGGGCGGGCAACACCGCCTACCGGTTCGCGAAGGGCCAGGCTGAGCGGGGCCACCACGTCGAGGTCTTCACCGCACCGGCCGAGGGCGAGGCCCCGGACCCCGGCGAAGCGCTGGTGCACCGGATCAAGCCGGTCTTCGCCATCGGCAACGCTCCCCTGATCCCGAGCCTCGCGGGGATCGACGGGTTCGACGTTGTGCACGTGCACTACCCCTTCATCTTCGGCTCGGAGCTGACGCTGATCGGCCGCCTGGCCCGCCGCCGGCGGCGGCAGGCCCTCCTCATCCACTACAAGAACCGCCTGGTCGCGAAGGGGCCCCGCCAGGTCCCGTTCGAGGCCTACGAGCACACCGTCGCGCCGCTGCTGGTCAATGCCGCGGACCGCATCTGCGTCCTCTCCGGAGACCATGCCGGATCGGTGCCGTACCTGCGGCGAATCGCCGAGCGGGATCCCTCCAAGCTGATCGAGATGCCGAATGGCGTCGATGCCGCGCTCTTCGCTCCCGGCCCGGACGACGAGGGAGTGAGGGCCGCGGAGGGCATCCCGGATGACGCCGTGGTCGCTGCCTTCGTCGCCACCCTCGACCGCGCCCATCACTTCAAGCGACTCGACGTCGCGCTCGAGGCGATCGCGGGGCTGGGCGACGAGCGTGTGCACCTGCTCGTGGCGGGCGGCGGCGAGCTCCTCGACGACTTTCGAGCGCAGTCGGCGCGGCTCGGCATCGCC
>DASQCL010000118.1:0-8890 GCA_035634715.1 Solirubrobacterales bacterium | reverse complement strand
GCCGTCAACGGGACCTATCCCACGGGCTCGACCTTCAAGCCGATCACCGCCATCGCGGCGCTGGAGAGCGGGACGATCACGCCCAGCACGACGATCGTCGACGGGGGTTCATTCAATCTCGGTGATGGCAACACTCTCCAGAACGCCGGAGGGGCGTCCTACGGTGCGCTCCAGCTCACCCAGGCACTCCAGGTCTCCTCGGACGTCTTCTTCTACAACGTCGGCGCGGACCTCTACAAGACCGGCAACACGAGCGCACAGGACAAGTGGGCGTACGACCTCGGCATCGGCCACCCCACGGGCATCGACCTCCCCGGCGAGGTCGCGGGCCTCCTGCCGACACCTCAATGGCGCGACCAGCTCTACAAGGAGGCTCAGAGCCCGAACTCTCCCGGTGGAACCAGCGTCGTGCCGGGTGATCCCACCGATCGCCCGTGGACGTTGGGTGACAACGTGAACCTCGCGGTGGGCCAGGGCGACCTGCAGGCCGATCCGCTCCAGATGGCTGTCGCCTACGCCGCGATCGGCAACGGCGGCGACGTCGTACGCCCGCACGTCGGCAAGGACGTCGAGGACCCGAACGGCAGCGTCGTGCAGGAGATCGACCCGGCCCCGATCCGTCACCTGGACATCAACCCGAGCTACCGCTCGGCGATCATGCAGGGGATCCACGAGGCGGCGCAGTCACCGGGCGGGACGTCCTATCCGGTGTTCGGCAACTTCCCGATCCCGATGGCGGGCAAGACCGGTACGGCCCAGCGCCCCGGCTATCAGGACCAGTCCTGGTACGTGTGCATGGCCCCGTATCCGAACCCGAAGATTGTCGTCGCGGCGACGATCGAGCAGGGAGGGTTCGGTGTTCAGGCCGCGGCGCCGGTCGCGCGGCAGATCCTCACCGCCTACTACGACGAGCACCCGGCCGAGGCCAAGAAGGCCGGCGGCAAACCGCCGAAGCAGACGCCCATCTCGACCACCGCCCCGGTCGTCGGTAACCCCTACTGATGGTCTCCGATGCGTATCCCAGGCCGTTCGAGGGCGGAGAGCGCCAGGCAAGCCGCGCGCGTGAGCGCGGTGGGCTCCTCGCGATGGACCCGCTGCTGCTCCTGGCGGCGCTCGGGCTGATCGGATTCAGCCTCTTCACCCTGGGCGCGGCGACGGGCCACGACATCCCGAACAGCCCCTACTTCTACGTCCTCCGGCAGGCGATCTACGCCGTGATCGGCATTGCATTGATGCTCGGATTGGCGCGCGTCGACTACTCTCGTTTCAGAGAGCTGCGTGTCGGGCTCTATACGGCGATGATGACAACCATCATCGCGGTGCTCCTTTTGGGGCAGGCCACACGCGGCTCGAGGCGATGGATAGAGCTTCCCTTCTTCACGTTCCAGCCGTCCGAGCTTGGCAAGGTGCTGCTGATATTGGCACTGGCCGGGTTCGCGATCGACCGCGGGCGCCGCGTAGGCGAGCGCCAGCGGACGGCGCGAATCCTGCTGCTGGGCTTCGTGCCGGCGCTGATCGTGATCATGCAGCCGGACCTCGGAACCGGAATCGTCTACATCGTGATCACCCTGGCGACGCTGTTCTTCGTCGGGGTGCGGTGGACGCATTTCGCGCTCCTGGGGGGCCTGCTGGCGGCCGCCGTATCAGTGGTGCTGGTGATCGCCCCGGCGATCGGGCACCCGGTCTTGCACGGCTACCAGCAGGAGCGGCTCACATCGTTTTTGAATCCCAGCTCGGACCCACGCAACGCGACGTATCAGATCGATCAGTCGCTGATCGCCATCGGGTCCGGCGGCAAGACAGGGCGCGGATCCGACTCCACACAGACGGAGCACGGCTTCGTGCCCGATCGCACCACCGACTTCATCTTCTCCGTCGTAGGGGAACGCTTCGGCTTCGTCGGTGCTGCCTTCGTTTTATCCCTTTTCGCCCTGCTCATATGGAGGGCGCTGCGCATCATGACTCTTTCGAAGAACTTGTACGGGAGCGTGATCGCCGGCTCGATCGCCGCGATGTTCATGACACAGGTGTTCGTGAACGTCGGCGTGACGATCGGAATCATGCCGGTGACCGGAATCCCGTTACCACTCATGAGCTTCGGGGGATCCTCGGTCGTCGTGACCTTCATGGCGGTCGGACTCCTACAGAGCATCTATGTGCAAGCGCGACTCGCCTCCAAGAGCAGGGCGGACCTCCGGCGCTGAACGCCGGGGGCCTACCTACTCTGAGGTGAGTTAACTGAAGAAGCGAATATTGGTTTCAGTGGACGCGGGCGAGACCCGCGTCGCGGTGCTCGAAGGCAAGGGCACCGCGAGAAGTGGCGGCAAGCCCCGTCCCAGCAGTGACCGCGGCGCCCGCGGACGCGGAGCGGAGCAGGCGGCGCGCGATGGTGGTGACTTCAAGGTCGCCGAGCTCTATGTGGAGCGGCGTGGCCAGCGGTCCATAGTGGGCAACGTCTACAAGGGCGTCGTCGACAACGTGCTTCCGGGCATGGAGGCGGCGTTCGTCGACATCGGCCTCGACCGCAACGGGTTCCTGCACGTCGACGAGATCGTGCTCCCGGGCGGCGAGGCGGCGCCTCGCCGCGGGCGCGGTCGCGGGCGGCGGATCGACGAGCTGCTCAAGCCCAAGCAGGAGGTCCTCGTGCAGGTCGTCAAGGACCCGCTCAAGACCAAGGGCGCGCGCCTGTCGATGCAGCTGTCGATCGCGGGCCGCTATCTGGTCTACATGCCCAGCGGCGGCGGGGTCGGCGCGAGCCGGCGCCTCTCCGACGCCGAGCGGGATCGTCAGCGCAAGCTGCTGCAGAAGATCCACAGGGGCCCGGGCGGCGTGATCATCCGCACGGCCGCCCAGGGCGCCCGCAAGGCGGACTTCGAGCGCGACATCGAGTACCTGAAGAAGCTCGATGAGGTCGTGCAGCGACGTTCCAACGAGGTGAAGGCGCCGGAGATGGTCTTCCAGGAGGCGGACCTCTCGATCCGGGTCCTGCGCGACGTGCTCGAGAAGGAGTTCGACGGCGCCATCATCGACGACGAGAAGCAGCACCACCGGGTGACGAGTTTCTTCCAGCGCACCGCGCCCGAGCTCGTCAAGCACGTCGAGCTCTACGAGGGCAAGGAGCCCCTGTTCGAGAAGATGGGCGTCGAGGAGGCGTACCGCTCGGTGCTCTCCCGCCGCGTCGATCTGCCTTCGGGCGGCTACCTGATGATCGACTATGCCGAAGCGCTGACGGTCATCGACGTGAACACCGGGAGCTTCACCGGCCGCGGCAAGGGCCGGCTGGAGGACACGATCACGCGAGTCAACGTCGAGGCGGCCGATGAGGTCGTCCGGCAGCTTCGCCTGCGGGACATCGGCGGCATCATCGTCATCGACTTCATCGACATGGCGCGCGCGCGCAACCGCGAGCAGGTGCTGAAGACGCTGCGCAAGTCGCTGGACGCCGACAAGACGAAGAGCTACGTCATGGACGTCTCGCCGCTCGGCCTGGTGGAGATGACCCGCCAGAACGTCACCGACGGGGTGCGCGAGATCCTCACCAAGCGCTGTCCGACCTGCGAGGGCGAGGGCGTCGTGGAGTCCGAGGAGACCGTCGCGATCAGCGTCGTCCGGCGCCTGCGCGACCTGATCGACGAGCGCCCCGACCCGGAGGCCTTCCTGGTCAGGGTGAATCCCAAGGTCGCCGCCGAGCTGCTGCGCGAGGAGAGCCCGCTGCACGAGCTCGAGGAGGACTCGGGCAAGCACTTCCACTTCGAGGGCGGCGACGCTCTGTCCCTCGACACGTTCGAGGTGGTCGACAGCGGAACCCGGGCGGAGATCGAGGAGCGTGCGCTGCCATTCCAGGTCGGCGACGAGGTCCTCGTGCGCATCGAGGAGCCCCACATGTACAACGTCGACGACGCCGTGGCGCGGGTCGACTCCTACATCGTGAGCGTCACCGGCGCGGGCCGGTTCGTCGGCGACCGCCGCCTCGTCCGTATCGAGAGCGTGGGCAGGGCCGCGGCCACCGCGTCGTTGGTCGGGGGAGCGGAAGAGGACAACGGCAACGGCGCGGATGACGCGGAGGGTGGCTCGCCGAACGGCGACCCCGTAGAATCCTCGTCTTCGAGACGGCGCCGCGGCCGAAGGGGCGGCAGGCGCCGTTCTCGCGCCCAGGCCCAGAACCCGTCCAACGGCGACTAGGCCCACGCACGAGATCACCATGGCGAACAGCTACGCGATAGTCGAGACCGGCGGCAAGCAGTACCGCGCCGAAAAGGGCTTGAATCTGCTCGTCGAGAGGCTGCCCGCGGACGAGGGCAGCAAGGTCAACCTCCGCGCCGTCATGTTCAAGGGCGACAAGGACGTGGTCCTCGACGGCGGCCAGCTCGAGAAGGTGAAGGTGGAGGCCGTCGTGACCGAGCACCTGCGCGGCCCCAAGGTCAAGATCTTCAAATACAAGGCCAAGAAGGGCTACCGGCGTCGCGGCGGTCATCGCCAGGGCCTCACCCGGCTCGAGGTGACCGAGGTACGCATGCTCACCCGCAAGCCCGCGGCGGGGGCCACCAAGCCAGCCCCCAAGTCGGAGGAGCCGAAGGCCGAGGCCGAGGCTGAGGCGGAGGCTCCCAAGCCGAAGGCGGAGGCCAAGCCGAAGGCTCCGGCCAAGCCCAAGGCGCCCGCAAAGCCGAAGGCTCCGGCCAAGAAGCCGGCCGCAAAGAAGCCTGCCGCGAGGAAGCCGGCGGCCAAGAAGCCGGCGGCCAAGAAGCCGGCGGCGGGTGGCAGGACATCGTCGGGCGGTCGCTCCTCGTCTGCTAAGAAAGAGAGCTAGCCATGGCGCACAAGAAAGGCCTCGGATCAAGCCGTAACGGGCGCGACTCGAACCCCAAGTACCTCGGGGTGAAGGTCTTCGCCGGCCAGCGCGTGGGCGGTGGCGAGATCATCGTGCGCCAACGCGGGACCCGGTTCCGGCCGGGCGACGGCACCGGCCTCGGCCGCGACCACACGATCTTCGCGACACGCCCCGGCGTCGTCGAGTTCAAGACCGGCCACCGCGGCCGCACGGTCTCGGTCGTCGAGTCGCAAAGCTAGCTCTGGGCTCCCTGCCCGACCACGTCGACAAGAACCGCGCCTACTGGGAGCGCGAGAGCGACGCGTACCAGAAGCGTCACGCCGAGCAGCTCGCCGAGAATGCGGGCCTCGCGTGGGGCGTGTGGCAGATCCCGGAGGCGGATCTCCAGGTGCTCGGAGACGTTGCCGGGAAGGACGTGCTCGAGCTCGGCTGCGGCGCGGCGCAGTGGTCAATCTCGCTCGCCGGGCTGGGGGCGCGGACGGTCGGGCTGGACCTGTCTCCGAAGCAGCTCGAGCACGCGCGGACGGCGATGGCCGGGGCCGGGGTCGAGTTCCCGCTCGTCGAGGCGAGTGCTGAGGACGTGCCGCTCGAGGACGAGAGCTTCGACGTCGTCTTCTGCGACCACGGCGCGTTCAACTTCGCCGATCCCACCCGATTGATGCCGGAGTGCGCGCGGCTCTTGCGCACCGGCGGCCTGCTCGCGTTCTCGATGCTGACGCCGGTGTTCGACGCCTTCTGGGACAACGACCGCGAGGCGATCGGGGACGAGCTGCGAAACAACTACTTCGAGAATCGTGGCTTCGAGGACGAAGACGGCGTCGACTTCCAGCTGCCCTACGGCGAGTGGATCCGGCTCTTTCGCGCCAACGGCCTCATCGTCGAGGACCTGATCGAGCTCCGTCCCGCCCCGGACGCGACGTCCAGCTACGACACCGTGCCGCTCGAATGGGCGCGCCGCATGCCCGCCGAGCACATCTGGAAGGCGCTCAAGCCCTCCTGACTGCCCGCGCCCCCTAGCTCTCGCGGGGCTCGATCATGAGCGCCCGAGCGACGGCGAGCGGCTCGCCCTCCCGGGACAGGAGCGCCGCACCGGCAAGCCTCTTGCGGCCGTCGGCCTCGAGCGGCCATGCCATCACGACGTGCTCCTCGCCAGCCCGCGCGGGCGCGTCGATGCGCGCCGTGAGCCGACCGAGGACGCTCATCGGCGGCTCCTCGCCGATGTAGGCGGCGAAGAAGGTCGGGCAGTCGAGGACGGCCCATACGAACTCCGGCAGCACGTCGCCGCCATTGCCGGCGGTCCAAGGCGGCGGTGTCCACGGCGAGGCGACGACCTCGCGCCGCTCGACCTCGCCCGCGAAGACCCCGAACGCGTCCTCGCGTGCCAGGCCGCAGACGAAGCATTGGCTGAACGGCCCCTCGTCCAGGCCTCGGTACCCCGCCGACGCCTCCCGGGCCTCCGACGGCGCCACGGCGGGCGGAACGTCCACGCGCAGCTCGGGCGCGGAGCGCGCCTCGATCACCCGCGTGTCGCCATCGAGCAACGCGAGGGAGGCATCGTCCTCCCGGACCATCGCCAGATCGGTGTCGAGCGGCACCGGGCGCCTCAGCGTGACCTCCACCGCGCCGCCCAGCAGCCCCGCGGCGATGCCCGCCGAGTAGCCGCCCTGCCCGTTCTCGAGAGGACCGTTGAACCGCGCGGGTATCGAGATCGACCCGGCCGTCACCGCCGCGTTCCCGGCGCGTACGGGTCGAACCGGCGGTTGTTCAGCTTGCCGCGGAGGACGGTCCGCGCCTGGGGCCAGTGGTTGATGTCGAAGGGGTTGTTGGCCGTGACGCTGCGGTAGTAGACCAGCGCCCGCACGCGGCGGTGGTGGAGCGCCCAGTTGAACAGGCGCCGTGTGAAGGCCCCGCGGTAGTCGTTGTCCCACGGCGAGTACTCGCCGACGATGAAGGGCCAGTGATGGCGGTGCGGGTTTCCCCAGCGGCTGTAGAAGCGCCGGAACGCGGACCAGATGCCCGGCGTCGCGAACTTCGAGTAGATGTCGGCGCCGATCCAGTCCACGTACTGGCCGCCGGGCCAGTAGCGGCCCGGCGTGTTGGCGGCGAGCGCGGGCGAGCCGATCGTCTGCGGGACCCACATGAAGGCGACCCTCGGCCGCGGCAGCATCCGGGACACGTTCCGGCGCGAATAGACCCGGTCTCCGTTCGAGTGGGCCCGGTAGATCCGCGGCATGCCGAGCTTGCGGAGTCTGCGGTTGATCTTTCCCCGCTTGCCGCCGCGGACGATCGTCACGATCCGCTTCCACGCGTTGCGAAAGGCGTGCGTGGAGTGGCTTGGGCCGCGCGAGGAGCCGTCGGAGTTGAACGCGGAGTAGGGGTTCCAGTAGCCGTTCATCTCCGGGAACAGGCGGATGTAGACGACCTGGCCCGACCTCGCGATCGCCTGGCCGACGCCGAGGATGTAGCGGTCCCCGAAGCCGCGTGCGATCCCGCGGGGGGAGATCTCCTCCGGTTGCCCGCCCGGCGCGGTGGAGAGGCTCAGCACACCCCGCGTGTGGGTGACCCGCCAGCGGTGGAGTCCCTGGCCGATGTGCTGCCCGTTCCAGCGCCCGAAGCTCATCATGAGCGCGGCATGGGCCCCGACGCGTTTGTTGAAGACGTGGAAGTCCTTGACGCTCCCGGTATCCGTGACTCCGTGGAAGATCTTGTGATGAGGAGGGACGAACGCCTCGTGGCGCTTGCCGTGGGCTTGGGCGGCCGCGGGCACTGCGAAAGCGACACCCAGGCATGCGGCGATCGTGAGTAGATACCGACCAGCCCTCCCTTTGTGCACGACGTGACTATCTCACGGACGCCGCTCTAACCTCGGCCCATGTTCTATGACCGGGCGAAGATCTTCGTCGAGGGCGGGCGCGGAGGTGACGGCTGCGTGAGCTTTCGCCGCGAGGCTCATGTGCCTCGCGGCGGCCCCGACGGGGGAGATGGCGGCCGCGGCGGCGACGTGGTGCTCGAGTCCGATGCGTCGTGGCGGGATCTTGTGTCGCTTCATCGCTCGCGCCATTTCCGCGCCGGGCGCGGCGGGCACGGGCAGGGAAAGCAACGCCACGGCGCCCGCGGCTCCGAGCAGGTGGTCGCGGTGCCCCCGGGGACCCAGGTCGAGGGCCTCGATGGGACCCGATACGACCTCGTCGAGCCCGGGCAGCGCGCCGTGGTCGCGGCGGGCGGCGTCGGTGGGCACGGCAACAAGCGGTTCGCCACCTCCACCCGGCAGGCGCCGCGATTCGCCGAGCGGGGCCTTGAGGGCGAGGTGGGCTGGATCGAGCTCCGGCTGAAGCTGCTGGCCGATGCGGGGCTGATCGGGCAGCCGAACGCCGGCAAGTCGTCGCTCCTCGGGCGCCTGACGCGGGCAGCGCCCAAGGTCGCCTCCTATCCGTTCACGACGGTCGAACCGGTGCTGGGCACCCTGGACTCCGGGGATCGCCAGCTGGTGCTGGCCGACATCCCGGGCCTGATCGAGGGGGCGGCCGGGGGTGCCGGGCTGGGGCACGAGTTCCTGGCCCACGTGGAGCGCTGCCGGATCCTGATCCACATGGTCGACATCGCCGGCGAGGACCCGGCCGGGGCGTATGAGGCGGTGCGCACCGAGCTCGGCGCCTACGGCGACGGGCTCGAGCTGCTGCCGGAGCTGGTGGTGCTCTCCAAGCGCGATCTCGTGCCCGAGGCCGAGGCGGATGCCGCGGTCGCCGAGTGGAGCGACCGGCTGGGAGGCGACGCGCTCGGCGTATTCAGCGTCTCGTCGGCGACCGGGGCCGGGTTGGATGAGCTCCGGCTCGTGATCTTCGAGGCTGTCCCCGGGGAGGAGGCGCCAGCGTCGGTATCGGAGGCCGAGCCGGGGTTCGAGGCCGAGCACATCACCTACCGGCCGGCCGGCGACCAGGGGTTCGACATCGAGCGGGTCGGCGACGGCGTCTTCGAGATCTCGGGGCGGGGAATCGAGATGCTGATCGCGCGTCACGACACACAGAACCCGGAAGCGCTCGGCTACGTGGAGCAGCGGCTGCG
>DASQCL010000117.1:0-6710 GCA_035634715.1 Solirubrobacterales bacterium | reverse complement strand
AGCTCATAGCCGGAGATCCACTCCGGCTCGGTCTCCGCGAGGGCCGTGCCGAGCGCCGGCTCGTGATCCGGGATGTAGCAGAGCGTGGTATCGCCCTCGGTGACCCGGAAGCCGAGCGTGGGGCCGCGGTGGTTGACCGCTTCGCAGCGGATCGTCGCCGAGCCGAGCTGCCACTCGCTCGGCGGCGTGTCCTGGAAGGAGACGGAGCACGGAAGCTCGCGGACCTCGACCGGCGAGAGCGGTGCCGAGATGTAGCGGGCGACCCGGTCCTCGAGCGACGCCTCCGGCGAGGCTGGGCCCCAGATCATGATGTCGGCGTCCGCGCGGAAGCACGGCGGGAAGAACATGAGCCCCTGGATGTGGTCAAGGTGCAGGTGTGTGAGCAGGATGTTCACCTTGATGGACCCGGTGAGGTCCAGCCCGAGCGTGCGAATGCCCGTCCCCGCATCGAGGATCACGTGCTCCCCGCTGTCGAGCGTGAGCTCCACGCACGACGTGTTGCCCCCGTAGCGGTTCATCTCGGGCCCCGGGGACGGGACCGATCCGCGTGCCCCCCAAACCTTGATCCTCATGAGTCCTCTCCACTCTCGTCGTCGCGCGGCCAAAAGAAGATCATCGCCCCCGAGGATCCCTCGTCGGAGGCCACGATCGGAAACGCGCTCGACTCGATCGCGCGGTTGCTCCCGTTGGCCGACCTGATCGTGAACACGGCGTGCGCCGGACGGCCGTCGCGAACGGCCCGCGTCGTCGGAAGCTCGTCGAGCTCGACCGGCTTCCCGTTCGCGTCGAATGGCCCGTACGTGGACGTCCATTCCTCCGGGCTCATCCTCCCCACGTCCTCGAACGAGCGGCCCAGCAGCGCGCCCGCGGCCTCGTTGTAGAAGACCAGGTGCGCGTGCTGGTCGACGAGGAAGGCGGGAGTCGAGATGCTGGTCAGCAAGTTTCGGGCGAGGATCAGTTCCAGGGGTTTCTGAGCCGCCACTACCCCATTCTTCCATCCTTGACTCAATCCGCACGCGAATCGGCTCGACAACGGGAGAAGCGGGAAGGCCCGGCCGGACTGCCCTACGTGCTGCAGTCTTTTGATCGACCGCGAGCTCAGCAGAGCTCGAGGAGCTCCGCCAGCGACTCGTCGAGCCCGTCCGCGAGGTCACCCACGCCCGGGACGGCACCCGGGTCGGTGCAGAAGCCGAGGCCCATCTGCCCGGCGAGCGAGATCGCCGACGCGCGCAGCGCGTGGCGATCCGCCGGCTCGGCGACGGAGTAGAGCTCCGCGACGTTGCCGCCGAGGAGGCTCACGGGCTCCCTCGGCCCGGGGACGTTGGAGACCGAGAGGGCGAACTCACGCGGCCCCGATGCGAAGTCGGAGGCGACACGGTACAGGGGCCGGACGTGGGAGAGGCTATGGAAGAACGAGTAGAGCTCGTCGGGGTCGTGGTGCTCCTTGCGGCTGCTCGTCTCCGAGTTGATCGCCTCGAGGCGGGCGCGCGGGTCGGGCTCGGAGACCGGGAGGGCGCAGAAGAGGAAGGAGTCGCGGTTGCCGAGTGCGTCGCCGTCCTCGTCGCGGTGGTGCATGCTCACCGGGATCTGCACCCGCATCGCCTCCATCGGCTCGTCATGCGTAGAGAGCCAGCGCCGGATCGCGCCCGCGACCATCGCCAGGACGACGTCGTTCACGGTCACGTGCTCGCCCGCCGCGTGCTCGACGCGCTTGAGGTCCGCGAGCTCGCACGACGTGAAGGCCAGCTCCCGGTCGCCGCCGATGCGATGATCGAAGGCCGTGTCGGCCCCGAGCGGCCAGAGCTCGCGGCGAAGCGTCGCGGGGAGCGCCCGGAGCTCGCGGCCCGTTGCGGCCCAGCGCCGCGGCGACGCCACGGCGCGCGCACCGTTCGACACGGCGCCGCCCAGGTCGCGCATGCGAGTGCCGACGCCGGCCGCCAGGAGGCGGGAGGTTCCCGGCTCGGGCCTGGCCTCCCAGGGCGTCACCTCGCCGGGATCCGGGCCCGACTCGTCGTCCCAAAGCAGCTGCGAGAGCATGCGCAGGGCGGTGACGCCGTCTGCCATACAGTGATGGATCCTGATCACGAGCGCCGTGCGGCCGTCGTCCAGCGGGCCGGCGAAGTCCATGCACCAGAGCGGTCGCAGGTGGTCCAGGCGCTCGGCCATCGCCTTGCCGGCGTAGGCGATCAGGTCCGCCCGGTTGTCGACGGGCTCCGAGGCAAGCCGGACGTGGTGGCGGATGTCGAAGCTCGTGTCGTCGATCCAGGCGGGCGTCGCGAGGTTCATCGGGGTGGAGGCCAGGCGCTGCCGGGCTCGGCGGTGGCCCGCGAGGCGGGAAGCCACGCGGCGGCGCACCTGGTCCAGCGTCACCGGCTCCCCGTCGTCGGGCGGGTCGACGAGCACCATCTTCAGGGTGTGGCCCGCGATCACGTCGGACTCGAGCCTGAGGATGCGGGTGTCGTCGGGGCTGAGCCTCTCCACCACCGCGTTTATCGCAGATCCGGGTGGAGGGGGGAGGCCGCGCCGGCTCGGGCGCGGCGACCCTCCTCCTCTTCCCCGGCTAGCTTCGCGCCGGGCCGGAGCCCTGGGCGTTGGAGCTGATGGGCGCGACGAAGGTCCGGGAGCCGGCCCGCAGGCCAATCGCCTTCACGTCGGGCGGATCCAGGCCGGAGCTCAGCTGGGCCTCGTCGCTCTCGCCCGCGTAGACGTAGCGGAAGGAGCCCGCCGGGACCTTCGTCCCGTCGCTGCGCCGCAGCCAGACGGTGCACAGCGTGCCGGGCCGGAAGCCGCGGACGTGCAGGCTGACGTCGCTGCCCCAGGCGCGGGACTCGAGGCTGGCGTCGACTGAGACGCCCTTCGGGAGCCCCTTGAAGGCGACGGTCTCGGGGTTCGGCTGTTGGGTGGGTGTCGACCCGGTGAGCGAGATCGCGAGCAGGACCGCGGCCGTCGCGGCCGCCGCCGCGGCTCCGAGGCCGAAGCCGAACCGCAGCCGCCGCCGCCGCGTGACGCCGCGCTCGGCCGCGATGCGCCGGGCGATCCGATCGCCGAGATCCGGCGGAGGGGCCGGGGCGGGGGAGAGTCGGTCGGGATCGGCGCGCTCGAGCATCGCGGCCATCGGCGAGAGAGCATTGGCCTCGGCGCGGCAGTCCGGGCATCCCTCGAGGTGCGCCTCCGTGGCGATGCGCTCCTCGTCGGAGAGTTGGCCGAGGACGTGGGCACCGAGGCGCTCGCGCCAGATGCGATGGTCGTCAGCCGTCATAGCCCATCTCCTCGAGCGCGTTCCGAAGCGCTCTCAAGCCGTAGTACACGCGGCTCTTGATAGTTCCCTCGGGCACACCCAGCTCCATCGCCACCTCAGCGTAGGGGCGGCCTCGCAGGTAGGTCTCGACGAGCACCCTGCGGTGCTGGTCGCCGATGCGCCGCAGCGCCTCCTCGACCTGCCAGCTGACAAGCATCTCCTCGAAGGGCTCGTGCCCCTGCTCCGGGACGTCGCCGGTCACCACCGGGCGATTCGAGCGCGCCCGGCCGAGGTCGATCACGACGTTTCGCAGGATCGCGAACAGCCACGTCCTGAGCGAGCCGATCTGCGGGTCGAACCGGTCGCCGGCGCGCCAGGCGCGCAGGAACGTGTCCTGGACGGCCTCCTCGGCCATCCCGGGGTCCTCCAGCGACCGCAGCGCGAAGCCGTAAAGCTCGCCGGCATGGGCCGCGTAGGCCTCGCGGACGCCCGAGTCCTTCGTTAGCGCCCCGTCAGCCATCGGGGTTTCCGTGTTCGTCAAGTATCCGCACGCCTCCCGTAATACTCCTCCCTCCTGGGCTTGGTTCAACGCGGGCGAGCCTCCGGCATGCGTCCACCACGCCTCAAGCGCGTGCATGCGGGGGTGGATAGGGATGACGACGTGCGTGCCAGGCCTTCGCGCCTTCAGGACCCAGCTCGAGCTCGACTTCGCGCGCGCGGATCGCTACAGCCGGCCGCCGCCAGGCTGGTCTAGTGGCCGTAGACCGCCGTTCTAGCGGCCCAAGGGGCTAGAACGACTGCGACCGGCCCCGGGCGCTTAGCCCGAAGCCGGCGCAGGCACTAGCCGGTTTCTGAAAGGTCCGCTAGAGCTTGCCGATCTTGAAGATCTTCGTGCCGCAGTCGGGGCAGGTGCCCTGGATCGCCGGGCGACCGTTCTTCATGGTCACCTGCTGGGGATCCTTGATCTCGACCTTCTTGCGTTCCTTCACGCAGTAGCCGGTTGGCATCTGGTCTCCTTTCAGGAACCGCGTGTGTGCGTGTGGCCTCAGGCAGGGTCTTTCCGACCTCAGGCGTGAAACGACCGTAGAGCAACCGCCGGACGCGTGCGTGGGCATCTAGTGTGTTTTGTTACGAGCGTGCGTCAGCCGCCGGGCGGGGTCCCGCCGCTCCCAGTGCCCCCGCCACCGCCGCCGGAGCCGGTTCCGCCACCCGTTCCGGAGCCGGACGCTCCCGGTATGGCGGCGCCGGTCCCGGTGCCCGGGATGACGCCTCCGAGATCCGTCGAGCCCGCGCCGCTCCCCTTCTTTCCACCGCCGGTGGCGCCCGAGGCTACCTGCTGCTTCAGCGTGTCAAGCTCCTGCTGGAGGTTGGACTGATCGCCCGAGAGGCCGTCGACCTTCGTCTCCAGCGCGGAGATCCGGTCGTCGAGCGATTTGACCTTGTCCTCGGCCGCCTGCGCCGCCTGATCGGACGCAGTCGAGAGCTGCGTGCTCAGCGCGTTGACGTCGTCCTTGGAGGCCGAGTCCTGTTTCAGCTGGAGGACGAGGACGACCGCCACGACGCCCGCCGCGAGTCCCAGCACCGAGATCGCGCCGAGGATGTAGGTACGGACGCCCAGGCTGCGGTCGAGCTGGGCCAACCAGGCGCGAAGCCCGGCGATCGGGTCCTGCGGGTCTGGAGGCGAGGCCTCCACCGGCTCAGCTGCCGGTGCGAGGCTCGGCCACCTCGCCGTCCGGGGGGTCGAGGTCCAGCCCCTGGTCCACCCACTCCCGCAGCCCGCCCGCGACGTGGTAGGCGTCGAATCCCGCCTCTCGGAAGGCCGCCGCGGCCATGCCCGAGCGGTTCCCGGAGCGGCAGTAGAAGACCACGGCCTGGTCTCTCGGGAGCGACTCGGCGGTGCCCGTGAGGTCGTTCATCTCGATGTGGCGGGCGCCCGCGATGTGCCCCGCCTCGAACTCGTAGTCGCGACGGACGTCGATCACCAGAGCGCCGGATTCCACCAGCTCGGAGGCGCGCTGGGGCGTGATATCGGTCTCGGTAGCGGTCCCGTCGGCCACGGCTTCAGCTTACGGCCTGCGAGCCTCGCCACCCCCCTTTGCGGCGCGCCCGGCGCCGTCCCCCATATCCTTCTGCACCCCCCAGACCCCCGACAGCCACCGAAGGGAGATCCTCAGATGCCGGAAGCCGTGATCGTCGACGCCGTTCGCACGCCCATCGGCCGTGCGTTCAAGGGCAGCCTCGCCCAACAGCGCCCTGACGAGATGGGCGCATTCATCGTCGACAGCCTGCTCGAGCGCAACCCGGACGTCAGCCCCGACATGATCGAGGATCTCTTCTGCGGCTGCGGCATGCCGCAGGGGCTCCAGGCCTTCAACATCGGCCGCATCATCTCGCTGCTCTCCGAGCGCCTGCCCGAGAGCGTCAACGGTGTCACGGTCTCCCGCTACTGCTCGTCCAGCCTCGACGCGATCCGGCACGCCGGCAACGCGATCAAGGCCGGTGAGGGCGACGCCTACATCGCGGCCGGCGTCGAGTGGGTCAGCCGCTACAACGAGCGGACCGAGCCGGCCGGCGCAGAGGACCAGAACCCCAAGCTCCAGGGCAAGGACGGCACGCCCAACGCCTACATCGAGATGGGCCTGACCGCGGTGAACGTCGCCGAGCGCTACGAGGTCAGTCGCCCCGACATGGACAAGTACGCGCAGCGCTCCCAGGAGCTCGCGGTCGGCTCCCAGGAGTCGGGCTTCTTCGACCGGGAGATCGTCCCGGTCACGCTCGACGACGGCACCGAGGTGGCCAAGGACGACGGCCCCCGGGCCAGCTCGACGCTCGAGAAGCTCGCCGAGCTGCCCGAGGCGTTCGGCGGCGGCGGGGTCACTGCCGGCAACTCCTGCCCGCTCAACGACGGCGCCGCCGCGGTGCTGATCATGTCCGACACCAAGGCCTCCGAGCTCGGCCTGGAGCCGCGCGCCCGGATCGTGACCGCGGCGACGTACGGGAATGAGCCCGAGTACATGGGCGTCGCGCCCATCGGCGCGATCAAGAAGGTGCTCGATCGCGCCGGCATGAAGATCGACGACGTCGACGTGGTCGAGCTGAACGAGGCGTTCGCAGCCCAGGTCATCCCGATCATGGCCGAGTGCGGCATCCCGCTCGAGAAGCTGAACACGCACGGCGGCGCGATCGCGCTGGGCCACCCGTTCGGCATGACCGGAGCGCGCATCATGACCACGCTCCTGAACGTCATGGAGAGCGACGACCACCAGGTCGGGCTCGAGACCATGTGCGTGGCCGGCGGCCAGGGCAAGGCGATGCTCGTCGAGCGCCTGAACTAGAGCCTAGGCGCGCGGCTCGAGCGCACCGAAGGCCTCGCGCAACCGGGCGCCGAGGCTCTCGGGGCTCCGAGCCCAATACAGGGGCCCGGCGCCGTCGCTGAGGAGCGCCTTCGTCAGGGCGACGCCGCGAGCGTCGA
>DASQCL010000116.1:0-2073 GCA_035634715.1 Solirubrobacterales bacterium | reverse complement strand
AGCGGCCGCTATACGTCTACCGCCCCCCGGGGGTTGACCTGGACCACCCGCGCCCGCTACCGAGCGTCTATGTGATCCAGGGCTACACGGGGCAGATCGACATGTGGGCGAACCGCACCATCTTCGAGCCGACGATGTTCGAGCGCCTTGATGCCATGTTCGCCGAGGGCGGCTGCCCCGACGCGATCGTGGTCTTCGTCGACTGCTGGACGTCCTTCGGCGGGTCGCAGTTCCTCAACTCGAGCGCGACCGGCCCCTACCAGGACTACCTCTGCGACGAGGTGGTGGCCTTCGTGGACGACCGCTACCCCACCGCCGCAGAGCGAGACCGCCGCGGCATCACGGGCAAGTCCTCCGGCGGATACGGCGCGATGGTCATCCCCATGATGCGCCCCGACATCTTCGGCGCCCTCGCCTCGCACGCGGGCGACGCGCTGTTCGAGTGCTGCTACGTCAAGATGTTCCCGGACGTCGTCCGGATCCTGCGGGACAAGTTCGAGTGCTCATACGACGTCTTCTTCGAGCGCCTCCCCCGCGCCGAGAGGTTCGACTTCGACGAGTTCGGCCCGCCGATCGAGGCCTACGGGTACGCGGCCGCGTACTCGCCGGACCCGGAGACCCCCGGCAAGGCGCTCCTGCCATTCGACCTGGAGACCGGAGGGTTGATCGACGATGTCTGGGAGCAATGGCTCGCACTGGACCCGGTCTTGATGGCGCCGCAGCACGCCGACACGCTGAGGGGCCTGCGGCGCATCTACCTCGACGCCGGCAAGGGCGACGAGTACTTCCTCGACCTCGGGGCCACCGCCTTCGCCCGCGAGCTCGACGCGATCGGAGCCGAGTACACCCTCGAGCTCTTCGAAGGCAAGCACGGCGGCCTCACCTACCGCTACCCGGGAGCGATCCGGGAGCTGGTCGTCGCGCTCGGCGAATAGAGCGGACCGGTCCACGATCTCCTCTATCCGGCCAGGACCGCTCTCACGACCCGACCCCAGCAGCACGATCCGCGTCGTAGGGCCGGGTGGCTGGCGGGGCGAGGCGGCTTTCAGGTCGTCATTACACCGCAGGTCCAATCGACGGCGAGCAATTTCAGACGAATGCACAATGCGCTCCCGGCCGCGGGCAGCGAGAATGCCGGCTCGTGGGCACCGGGCTGATCATCTCCTACGACGGAACCGCAAACGACGACGACGCCCTTGCTCTGGGCAAGATGCTGGCGCCGGCTGGCTTCACCCCCGTGCTTGCGTATGTCCGCCACGCCAAGGAATTCGACCCCGGGCGTGAAGAGTTGGCCGAGCATGACGCGGAGCAGCGTCTGGAGCGAGGCGCCGGCATGCTGGGAGACCCGGGGGCCAAGCGCGAAGTCCTCTTCGGCGCCTCCACCGGCGAGGGCCTGGGGCAGCTGGCGGAGAGAGCCGGCGCACCGCTCGTCGTCTTCGGCTCGGACTATCGGACGGCGCCCGGTCACTCGCAGCCGGGTACGTCCGCCCAGCATCTGCTGGACGGCGGTGCGGTGTCGGTTGCGGTGGCTGTGGCAGGGCTGCGCACACGGCTGAACGAGCCGATCAAGCTGATCGGAGTGCCCGTCGCTGGGCCCAGGAACGAGGACGCACGGCAGACGGCGGGCGCACTTGCGGAGAAGCTCGGTGCGAAGCTCGAGGAGTCGCCCGCAGAGCCGGTTGATCTGATCGTGGTCGGCTCACAGCCCGACGCCCCGGCAGGTCGTGTCGTGGTCGGAGGAGATGTGCGCGCCGAGCTGGACAGGGCTCGCAGCTCTGTCCTGGTAGTGCCCGCTGGCGCGCCGCTCCTACCGTAGCCCGGACCGGCAGTCGGCTGACCCCTCTGTGGTGAATGTCGTCGCCTCCCCAGCGCAGGCCGTCCCTCCGCAGATCGCTCAGCGGCCGATGTGGATCCCGATCCGGGACGGGACCCCGGCCAGAAACCGCGTGAGCGGATCCGGCTCCCGGCCTTCCTCCTCAAGGCGCTCGCGGCGGAGAAGCGCGGCCCGGATGATCGTCCCGCCCGCGTAGCGGAACGGCTCGGGAGGGACGCGGACAGGCTCCGGCTCGACCA
>DASQCL010000115.1:0-8603 GCA_035634715.1 Solirubrobacterales bacterium | reverse complement strand
ATGCCGAGCTTCTCGTAGAAGGAGATCGAGCGATCGAGGTCGAGCACCCGATAGCACGTATGGATCAACTCGCCCACGTCGTGGACGATACCCGGCCGCGGGTCGACCGCGACGAGGTCCGGCGGCTGCTCGTCGGCGTGCTGGGGCCGACGCTGGCCGCCGGACGATCGGACTGACTACGAGAAGGTGCCGGATGCGACCAGCGCCCCGGTCAGCCTGCGGACGCGAATCGTCGAGCCCTTGGACACGGCCGGAATGCCGCCGCCGGACTTGTTGATGCGCGCGGTGCCGACCGAGTTGACCGTTGCGGTTCCGACGGTCACGCCGTCCACTCGGAAGCGGACCTTAGTGCCTGCGATCGACTTCGCGTGCTGGATCTCCGCCTCGAGTTG
Source organism: Solirubrobacterales bacterium (assembly GCA_035634715.1). Classification (GTDB taxonomy): domain Bacteria; phylum Actinomycetota; class Thermoleophilia; order Solirubrobacterales; family 70-9; genus AC-56. The sequence continues at coordinate 8,211 of DASQCL010000115.1, read as the reverse complement.
GCGAACCCCGTCGTCAACGGAGAACTTCGCGCTGCCCGTGACGGCCGGGAAGCCCGGGCTGCCCTTGAGCGTGGCCTGATGGATGTTCGTGGCTGCGCTGGCGGGCGCCGCGGCGATTGCCAGGGCCGCCAAGATGCCGATGATCGTGATGGAAATGCGTGCTCTCATGATGTGCCTCCAGATCGATTCGAATACGCCTTCGAGGGTCCCAGCATGCACGTCCCAAGCGCAATCGGACATAGGTCCTAGGACCTGGCGCGCCTGCCTCCTAGCCTTGGTACGTGACGTTCGGCGCTCGCGCGGGTTAAGGGAGATGGGAGCACGTGGCTCGACTCGGACGAACACCCAGGAGCACGGATCGCACCGACAACCCGTCGACATCGTCGGCCGTGACGAAGTTTGCGATCGGGGGGATGGTCGCGCTGGCGGCCGTGGGGGTCGGGAGCTATTTCCTGATGCGCCACATAGGCACGACCGAGGCCATCGACAACTCGAAGACGGTGACGCGCATCGTCGGGCGCCAGATCGTCGAGCCGGAACTGACCGACGGCATTCTGCGTGAGCGCCCGTCCAGCATCATGCGCCTCGACCGCGTGGTGGAGAATCGCGTCCTGAGCAACGAGATCGTGCGAGTGAAGGTCTGGACGGCGGGCGGGCGCATCGTGTACTCGGACAAGAATCGCCTCATCGGCTCGCGGTATCCGCTCGCCGCGGATGACCTCGAGGTCCTCCACAGCGGAGGGGTCGATGCCGGGGTCACCGATCTGTCGCAGCCGGAGAACCGGTTCGAGCGCTCGCAGGGGAACGTGCTGGAGGTTTACCTCGGCGTTCATGCTCCGAACGGGCGCCCGCTGCTCTTCGAGACCTACCAGCGCTTCAGCTCGATCGCCTCGAGCGGATCGAGCATCTGGAAGGCGTTTGCGCCGGCGATCATCGGCGCGCTCCTGATCCTCGCCCTACTGCAGCTCCCGCTCGCGTCGTCGATGGCGCGCCGGCTGCGTCGCGGGCACGCGGAGCGCGAAGCCCTTCTGAAGCAGGCGATCGACGCGTCGGATCAGGAGCGGAGGCGAATCGCCGGCGATCTTCACGATGGCGTTGTCCAGAGTCTTTCGGGCACCGCCTTCTCGCTCGCCGCCGCCGCGGAGCGAACTGGTGGGAACGGGAACGGCACCGCCCACGAGGCCCTGCAGAGGGGGGCGGCGCAGACCCGGCAGAGCGTCGGCGAGCTCAGGAGCCTGATGGTCGATATCTATCCGCCCAGCCTCCGCGAGAAGGGCCTCGAGTCCGCGCTGTTGGACCTCACCGCCTCCCTGGAACAACGCGGAATAGCGACCGAGCTGGATGTGTCCCCCGGCCTGCACCTCAGCGCCGAGACGGAGGCGGTCCTGTATCGCGTGGCGCAGGAAGCCGTTCGGAATGCGGCCGCGCACGCGGATCCCACGCGCGTCACGGTCGCGATCGAGCATGGTGACGGCCAGGTCTCGCTGATCGTGACCGACGACGGCCGGGGACTCCCCGGCGAGACATCGTCGCCCTCCGGCCACTTCGGGATGCAGCTCATGCGCGATCTGGTCGCCGATGCGGACGGAGAGCTCGAGGTCGAGTCTGGCCCGGATGGCGGGACGCGGGTTCGACTGGAGGTCCCCGCGACATGATCAGCGTGCTCGTGGCGGAGGACCACACCGTGATGAGGGGCGGCCTGGTTGAGTTGCTGAGCGTGGCTGATGACCTCGAGGTCGTCGGCACGGCTGTCGACGGGGCGGAGGCCATCGAGCTCGCGGAGGAGCTGCGGCCGGACGTGGTCCTGATGGACATCTCGATGCCCGACGTCGATGGCATTCGCGCCACGGGCTCGATCCTCGAGGCTCGGTCCGAGACGCGGGTCGTGATGCTCACCGCCTTCTCCGACCGGGATCGAGTCGTCGCGGCCCTCGATGCCGGTGCGATCGGCTATCTCCTCAAGGACTCGGAGCCTCAGGAGGTGCTCGAGGCGGTTCGGGCCGCCGCAAGGGGCGACGCTCCCCTGGCGCCCCGCGCGGCTCGCCAGCTGCTGGCGGCTCGCTCCGAGGAGCAGCGTGCCGACCTCTCGAAGCGCGAACGTGAGGTGCTCTCCCTGGTCGCGGAGGGGTTGCCGAACAAGTTGATTGCCCGCAGGCTCGAGATCAGCGAGAAGACCGTGAAGACGCACCTCACCAGCGTCTTCCAGCGCATCGGGGTCAGCGACCGCACGCAGGCCGCGCTGTGGGCGCAGCGTCAGGGCTTCGGGACGAGCGAGCAGGGTTGACGCGACGAGGAGCCGGGCATGGCCCGGCTCCTCGCAGCACTCGTCGACCTGTCACCTAGCGGTGGTTCGGGCCGTCGTCGTTTCGGTGATGGTGCCCGTGGTGGTGATGGTGATGACGGTGATGCCCCGCGGGGTCGTCGGCACCGTGACTCGCCTGGGCGATGCCCGCTCCGCCGATCACCATGGCGCCGGTGGCGCCGAACAGTGCGATTGCGCGTGAGAGTCTCTTGGTCATCTTCAACTCCTTGTCGGTTGGACTCGCCCCAGGGTGCCGATGACCGCGTCTGACCTTCAAGAGGACATTGGTCCTAGGACCTCCCGCATCCAGCGCACCGACGGATGAGGCGTCCAGGCGTCAAGATCCGACTGATGGATCTCGGAGGCAAGGTCGCGGTTGTCACCGGCGCCGGCTCGGGCATCGGCCGCTCCACGGCGCTCCTGCTCGCCCGGCACGGCGCCAGGGTCCACGCGGCTGATCTGAACACCGAGAACGTGCGCGCCGTCGTGTCCGAGATCGAGGCCGCAGGCGGGAGCGCCGCTCCGCACACTCTCGACGTCTCTGATCCCGACGCCGTCGAGGACTTCGCCGCGACGGTCTTCGAGGCCGAGGGCGCGGTCGACGTCCTCCACAACAACGCCGGGATCGGGCACGGCGGGAACATCGAGGCGACCACGCCGGAGGACTGGCGCCGGATCATCGACGTGAATCTGCTCGGCGTCGCCTACGGCGTTCAGGCGTTCGTGCCGCGGATGCTCCGCCAGGGGCGTCCCGCATCAGTCGTCAATACCGCATCCCAGCTGGGCCTGATGCCCTCCGCGAACACCGCTCCCTACTGCGCCTCCAAGTACGGGGTCGTCGGCCTGAGCGAGGCGCTGAACGCGGAGATCTCGAAGCGCGGCATCCACGTCAGCGCGATCTGCCCGGGCATCATCGACACTGCGATCGTCGCGAACTCGACCGTGCGCGGCGAGATGGAGGGCATGCACGAGAACCTCGTCGGCTTCTACTCAAAGCACGGCGCGTCGCCCGACGAGGTGGCGGAGGCGGTCCTCCGCGCGATCGAGAAGCGCACGCTGATCGTCCCGGTGCCGAAGCGGCAGGTGCTCGCGCTGTATCTGCTTCACCGGCTCTCACCCCGGCTTGTCCAGCCGATCGCCCGCAACATGGCGAAGCTGCTGGGCCGGGGCTGACGCCGACGGTCGCGCGCCCGCAACAGCGCGAGGGTCACCGCGATCGGCACCGTGGTCGGCAGTAGATCGACGGCGAAGAACAGGAGGTCGAACCCGAGGCCGAGGATCGCGGCGAGCACGGCCGCCTCGATCTGGGTCCGCCGGTCGCCCGCCAGCAGCGCCCCGACGGTCGCGGCGATGAACAGATCCCCGAAGCCCATGGTCGCCGAGCCGAAATACACCGCCTGCAGTCGCGGCAGGCCCGCGGATGGGCCGGCCGCGACGAGCGTCGAGTTGGGCCCCTGGAGCAGATCGGCCACGACCAGGACCGTGTCCACGACCGCCATCGCGTAGACGCCGAGTCGCAGCCACCGAGGCGCGACAACCGCGGCGAGAAAGACGCCGAGCGTCACGCAGGCGAGGGCCGAGAGCGCCAGCGCTGCCGTCTCGCCGACCAGGGAGCCGGACACCGCCCACGCCAGCGCGAAGAGCGGAACCGCGGCGAGCGCGAGGGGTGGGCGGGCGCCTCGCATCACGGCTCCGAGCGCGATCGCGGCGAGTGGCGGCACCGCCACAAGGGCGAGGTACGAGAGGGCATTGGCCGAGCTCGCGTACAGCCCGACCAGGGCGATGACCACGATGATCGACGCCGGCGGCACCAGTGCCCACCACCGGCTCCGCACCCGGTCGAGGAGGCCGCGCGGCGGAGTCCCGGGCACCGCGACGACCGCGGCCTGCACCAGGGTCAGGAAGACGATCGAGACGGCAAAGGACGGCATGGCGTCTCCCCATTGTGAGAGGGTCCGGGTGACGACCCCTCTCTCACCTCGAATCTAGGAGGCCTTAATTGCTGTTCGCCGATTACTCCCTGGGCGACGCGTTCCTCACTGTCATCTGGATTTTCGTCTTCGTCGCCTGGATCATGGTGCTCTTCACCATCATCGGCGATCTCTTCCGCGATCACCAGCTGTCCGGTTGGTGGAAGGCGGTCTGGATCTTCTTCCTGATCTTCGTGCCGTTCCTGACGGCCCTGATCTACCTGATAGCCCGCGGGCACGGCATGCGCGAGCGCTCGATAAAGGAGCAGGCCGATGTCAGAAAGCACTTCGACAGCTACGTTCGCGAGACGGCGGGCACGAGCCCGGTCGATGAGCTCCACAAGCTCAACGACCTGAAGGAGAAGGGTGCGATCTCCGACGCGGAGTTCAACCAGATGAAGGCGAAGCTGATCGGGACCTAGCCGGAGGCGCTTTCCGCCTGGCGCCTGAGGCCCTCGGCCGCGCCCTTCGTCAAGAGCTCCTTCACCTTCGTCTCGACGGGGCCGCGAAGGAGCAGGCCGAGGATGCGGCCGGGGTCTGAGCGCAGGCCGTAGGTGGCTTTGGTCCGGTCCTCGCCGGCCTGCTCGAACGTCCAGGAGCCGGTGAGCGACTTGGCATCGCCGTCCTCCTGCTCCCAGGAGATGCCGCCCGGGGGGTCGTAGGAGAACCGGAGTCGCGCGTGCACCTTCTTCACGCTGGCGTCGGAGATCGTCTCCACCACCTGCGGCCGGTCCTCGCGATCCCGCTTCACCACCTCGACGCTCTCGAGCGTGCCCTGCCACTCCGGCGCGCCCTCGATATCGGCGGCGATCTCGAAGCAGCGCTCGCGCGGCGCCTCGATCTCGACCGTCCAGCTCGCCTCCAGGATGCCCATCGGCGCGAACCCTACCGAGGAGCATCGCGGCGGTTATCTTGGCGGCATGGCAGACAGCGACATCCAGGCGGTGCAGCGCATTTACACGGCGCTCACGCGGTGGGACATCGATGACATGGTCGCCGATGTCACGCACGACATCGAGATGACGCTGCCCGACCCGCTTCCCTGGGGCGGCACGCATCACGGCCCCGAGGGCGTCCGCTCGTTCGCGCGGATCTTCCGGGACCACGTCGAGGGCCCGTGGGCGGACCCAGACGACTTCCTCGAGGCGGGGGACCGGATCGTGGTCCTGGGACGCCTGCGCGGGCGGGCGCGTGAGGGCGGTCAGGAGTTCGAGGTCGGCTTCGTCCACGTATGGACCCTCACCGACGGAATAGCCTCCCGGGCGCAGATCTACTACGACAGCGCACCCATCCTCGCGGCGCTCGACGGCCGGCCTCCTCCGGAGCCGCCGCCGCGGATCTGAGGGCATGCGTAGGACCGCAGGGCCGTGGATACGCAACACGAGCCGGTACCTCGACGACGAGGTCCGCATGCTCGTCCAGTCCGCCACTCAAGGCGTCGACATGAATCGTGTGTGCGTGAACGTCAAGGGTGGGCGCGGCCTGAGCGCCCGTGCATACGACGGCGTTCCGTCGATTTCCAACGCGCCCCGCAGTGCCCGCTACCTGGTGACGATCAAGATCGGCACCGGCGTCCGCTTCCCGGTGGGCCCGTACAACCGCAACGGCAAGACCCCCGATGAAGTCGGGCCGCGCAATCGGTTTCCGTTCTTCACCTACGCCGACTGGCGCGAGTGGCTGGTCTCGGCGGCTGCCCATGAGGCATGGCACATTCACCAGTACCGCCATGGGAGCCCTCACTCCGAGGTTGACTGCGAGCTCTTCGCCGAGGAAGCACTCAACCGCTACCGGAGCGAGCGCCCGGGCTAGAACGCTTGACCGCTCTGTTACGTCGCGGACGCGGCCTTCTTGATGACGTCAGCCACGGCTGCGGGCTGCGAGACATAGACCGAATGGCTGGCGGCAGCCTCATCGACGGTTGCGCCGGCTCGTCCCGACATCTCGCGCTGCGCCTGGGGCGGGATCATCCGGTCCTCGGTCGTGACCAGATACCAGCTGGGCTTGGTCCGCCAAGCGGCCTCGCTGATCGTGCCCCCCAGAGCCTCGAGTCCCCACGGGACCTGCGAGTCAGCCATGAACGCTGCCAGGTCGGCATCGACGTCGGCCGCGAAAGAATCGTGGAACTTTTCCCGGTCGAGGAAGAGGAATCCATCCTGCGGCGGCAGGATCGGCGGCTGAGGCCCGTCCTGGGGAAAGCCTTCAATCAGTTTGTTCACCGACTCGCCCGTGTCCGGCACGAAAGCCGCGACGTACACGAGCGCCGACACGTTGGCATCGGTTCCGGCCTCGGTGATCACCGCTCCGCCATAGGAGTGGCCAACAAGGACGACGGGTCCACCCTGCGCGTCGACGATCCGCTTGACTGCGGCAGCGTCGTCTTCGAGCGACAGCGTCGGGTGCTGGGTGACGCTGACGTCGTAGCCGTCCTTCGTCAGGAGGCCGTAGACGCCCTCCCAGCCGGAGCCGTCGACGAAACCGCCGTGAACGAGAACAACGTTTCCTGTAGCCATGATCTCCTCCCTAGGAAGGCTGCGGGCATGTCCGCGCAAGGGGCTTGCGCGCCTGTCCGCGAACATACACCCCGCCGCGCGAGGGAGCGCGACCAGTCCGCTATCGCTGTCTTGGTTGCTTGCGGACGAGGTACGTCCCGTACGGTCCGGAGACCTTCGGCACGAACCCGTGGGCCTCGAGGCGGTCGATGGCCTCGGGGAGGTAGGCGACAACCGCGCCGGCGTGGAGGCGCCTGACGGCGGGGGTGGGATCGGCGAGCGAGCCGTGGAGGAGGTCGAAGTTGTCGCGCAGCTCGTCCTCGGTGAAGTGCTCGAGCCAGCCGTCGATGACGACCGGCGTGTCCGGGGCGCGCCAGAGCATGTACGAGCTCGGACCGGCGTAGGCGACGATCCGGCCGCGATCCGGTGGGTGCTGGATCGCGTACTGGACCGCGGGGTTCCCGACCCGGTCGGAGTTCGGCGGGCCGAGCGCGACGGCGTAGACGATCACCGCCGCTGCCGCGGCCGAGCCGGCCAAGCCGACGAGGGCACGGCTCGGCGCCTCGCGCCGATCGGGCAGAGAGCACGCGATCTGGAACGCGAGCGCGGGTGCGACGAAGATCAGGTTCCGCATCGAGCTCGCCGCGAAGAGGACGAATCCCGCCGCCACCAGCGCGGGGGTGAGGCTTCTCGGCCTCGCGGCTCTCGACCAGGTCCACACAGCGACCGCCGCCCCGATCACGACGAACGCAGCTGCGGCCGCCGAGTTGGTCACCGGCTGCCACTCGGTTGACGCGAGCTTGAGCGCCGGGTTGCGGAAGCTGAGGATGTACGTCCAGATGTCGGTGCCCAGCGGCGTCGCGAACGTCGCGGCGATCGCCGCGAGGACTCCGGCGCCCGCGAGAACCGCAATGTGAGTGCCCGGGACGCTCAACCGGCCCCTCCGCCCGTCGATCCACAGCCCCACCGTGACCAGGCCGATCAGGAGCAGGCCGGCGATGAAGCCGCCGTGGAGGTTCGCCCACAGCGCGAACAGCACGGGGATGGCCGCGAGCATCCAGATCGGCGGCGCGGCTCGGGCTCGCGCCTCCGGGTCCAGGCGCAGGCCTACGACGAGCAAGATCACGAGGAGCGCGAACAGGAGCAGCGTGAACCCGGCGGCGCGGGGGTGGATGATCGCCAGGACCCCGGGCAGGTAGAGGGCCGCGACGACCAGCATCGAGATCGTCCCCTTGCGCCGGACCGCGGCAAGGATCGCCGCGAGGGGAAGCCCGATCAACAGGGCGTAGAGGATCGTGATGCCCGTAGTTCCCACGAGCCGGTCAGCGCCGTAGAAGCCGACCTCCGAGAGCCACTGCTGGTTGAGCCACTGCCGGCCATGCTCGATCGTCGGAAACGGGTCGGTCGTGACCGGCCCGTGGTGGGCGACGTACCGGCCGCTGAACAGGAG
>DASQCL010000114.1:0-4350 GCA_035634715.1 Solirubrobacterales bacterium | reverse complement strand
GACGCCTGCCGGTGCAGGCTTGGCTGCGCGGTCAGTTCCCGATGTAGATCGGGGTGCCCAGCGGGACCTGGGGGTACAGCGCGATCACGTCGGGGATCGACATCCGCACGCAGCCGTGCGAGGCCGCGGTGCCGAGCGATGACACCTCATCGGTGCCGTGAATCCCGGCGCCGTTGAAGAAACCCATCCACCGCGCCTTGATCGGGTCCGCCGGCCCCGGTGGGATGACCTGCCCGGCGAGGCTCCCGGCCCAGGCCGAGTCCGGCACGTGCCAAGAGGGGTTCACCTGCTTGTCGTCGATCGTGTAGGTGCCGGCGGGCGTCTCGAGGCCCTGCTGGCCCACGGCGATCGTGTACGTGTGGACGAGTTTCAGGTTCTTCCACAGGCGGAGCTGGAAGTTGCCGCGGTCGATCGTGAGGTAAGTGGGGTACTTCTGGGCCAGCTGATCGGTCGTGACCTGCGGCTTCACCTCCTGCACCGGCGCCGTCAGAGTCCGGTCGTGCGGGCTCTCGATCGCGCCGCGCAACTCGCTGGTGAGCTTGTCGCTCACGAGCGAGACCCCGTCCTTGCCCGGCACCGCGTTGAGGGAGTCGGGCGCGGGGCTCACGGTCGCGTCCGTGGCCGGAGAGTTGACATCCGCGGCCACCTTCTTGACGAAGTCGTCGAGCGCATTGGACGAGTAGGTGATGTGCGGAGTGATCTCGCGATTGACCTCGCCCCCGGTCGTGTAGCGCCACACGCGCGTGGGGAAGCTGCCCTGATGGCTCGCCCGGAGCGCGGCGTTGACCATGCCGTTGATGTCGGCGCGCACCTGCAGCTGGTCCGGGCTCAGGATGTACTTCGTCCCGGCGTAGGTCACCGTGACGGGCTTGTCGAGCGGCTTCACCAGCTTCGCGTGCAGCTGCGACTTGGCCTGGTCGGAGGACATGCCGCCGACGTTCACACCGCCGATCCGGATTCCGTCGGCGATCTTGCCCGAGTTCGCGCGATCGATCGCGTACGCGGCAACCGCCAGCGCGATGAAAATCCCCACAACGGAGGCGAGAGCTATCTGTGCCCTACGTCCCACTGAACCCCAGAGGAGTGTAGGGCGCCGGTCAGCGCGAGCCGGCTCGACACAGATGTCGCAAGCCGAGTTGCGTCAGCTAACCGACTAAAACCCCAGTGGCTCGCGGTCGCCCGCCACGCCACCCCGCTCACCCGGGTGCTCGCGCCGCACGTTCGGGCTCCAGCGCAGGAACTCCTCGACCTCGCGCTCGTACGTGTACTCCTGCTCGGTGCCGCGCATCACCTGCGCGAGGCGCATGTGCTCGGAGAGCTTGATCACGGCCTCGCGGCTCGTGTAGCCGTAGTCGAACCCGGTCGCCTTGAACAGCCGGTTGTCGACGCCGCGACCGAACCGCAGCTGGTTGACGACCTCGACCGGGATCCGGAATCCCAGCCGCCGCAGGGAGCTCGTGGCGATCCCGGTACCCCACGGCGGGAGGATCGGCGCGGCGACCTTCCCCACCAGGTCGATGACCTCCGACAGCGCGAGCACGCCGTCGGCGGCGACGTTGTAGATGCCCGGCGTGACATGGAAGGCGGCGTGCTCCAGCGCGTGGACGACGTCGTCCTCGTGGACGAACTGAAGTCGGGGATCGAAGCCCAGGACCATCGGCACCGCGGGGAGCCGGAACATGCGGGTGAACGCGGTATCGACGTCCGGCCCGAGGACGTTGGCGCAGCGCAGAATCGTCGTCGTGACGTCCGGGTTTCGCTGCGCGTACTCGCTGACCGCCTGCTCGGCCTCGACGATGTCGCGCTCGAGCCCTGTGCGCGGCGCGTGCGGACGTCCCATCTCCTCGGTGAAGAAGGCGGGATCGTCCTGCTCGGCACCGTAGTAGTGAGTCGAGCTCTTGAACACCACCTTCCGCACGGGCGAGTCGCTGCCCGTGCAGGCGGCGAGGATGTTCATCGTCCCGATCACGTTGTTCTCGTGCGCGAGGCGCGGAGGCGCCATCAGCGAGTTCACGACCAAGCGCGTGTCGATGATCGTGTCGATCTCCGCTGCCCGGACGATCCGCTCCAGCAGCGAGTGCTGGTTCGAGACCTTCACGTACTCGGTCCGCTCGAGCTCGCGAGTGGGGTCGACGTTGTCGACGCCGATGATCGCGTCGATGTGCTCGAAGCTCTCGAGCGCCTGCGCGAGCCTCCCGCCCCAGTAGGTGGACAGGCCCGTGACGAGGACCCGCCGGGTCTCGGTGTCCCGGGGCGCCTCCAGCGTGGTTATCCCAGCCAAACCGACTTCCTCTTCGCGAGCATGTCGTGCAGGTTCTCCTGGATCAGCGCCCGGATCTCCTGCGCGAGGGTCTGGACCAGCGCCTTGTCCTCGGCCGCCTCCGCCCCGCCAAGCTCGACGGTGTCGATCGGCTCGAGGAAGCGGATCTTGAACTTCGCCGGGAGGTAGCCGAGCATCCCGAACGGACCGAGCCACGGGAAGGTCGGCGTGATCGGGAAGTAGATGAGCCCGGTCAGCTTCCTCAGCACGTCAACGTGGCCGAAGATCGGCGCCGACTCCTCGGCACCGATGACGCAGGTCGGAACGATCTGCGCCTCGGCGCGCATCGCCGCCTCGACGAAGCCGCCGCGGCCGAAGCGGCGCAGGCGATAGCGGTCGCGGTAGAGCTTCTCGGTGCCCTTGCGGCCCTCCGGGAAGACGAGCACCAGCTGGCGCTCGTCGTAGAGGAGGCGATGGACGTTCGCCGGGTGCGCGGCAACGCCGCCGACCTTCGGGATCAGCATCGAGAAGCCCGGGTAGCCCTTGAAGAAGTGCTCGACCGTCAGATAGAGGGGCCGCGGGTTCGGGTGCTCCTCGCGAATCGCCTTGGCGATCATCGGCGCGTCCGGGGGCAGCGCGCCCGCGTGATTGGAGACGAGGAGGGCACCGCTCTCCGCGGGGACGTTGTCGATCCCCTCCACCTCGGTCCGGAACCAGTACCGGTAGAAGAACTCGATGAGGGTCGCGTCCATGAAGCCCTCGACGCGCTCCGACCGCCCCCAGTCGTTCAGCCGCCGGTCCGGCTCGATCGCGGGCAGCAGCTCACGCATGACCTCGGCGGGCCTGCGCTCCGGCAGCTGCTGGCCCGCCTCGGCCTCGCCGGCCGCCTCGGCAGGCACCGCGTGATCCGCCAGGGAGGTGCGTCTCTCGTCAGCCATCGGCGTCGCATTGTGGCAGCCCTGCGCTGCCCGGACTCCGACCAATACGCCGCTCGCCCCCGGGCGAATATGTTTTTCCCTGCATGCGTTCCAAGGACCAGGTGAGACGCGCCGTGTGGCGGGCGATGGAACGCGAGGGCGTGTCGCGGTTTCCTGGCGCCGAGGGCCGGGTCCCGAACTTCGCCGGCGCCAAGCTCGCGGCGGAGAAGCTCGCCCAGCACCGCCTGTGGAGGCGTGCCCAAGTGATCAAGACCAACCCGGACTCGCCGCAGACCCACGCCAGGCGCCTCGCGCTCGAGCAGGGCAAGAAGCTCGTGATGGCCGTCCCGCGGCTGCGCGACCAGCACCCGTTCCGGCTGCTCGACCCCAAGCGCCTGTCAAAGGCGGCCGTGCGCGACGCGGCAACGATCAAGGGCGCCCTGCGGCACGGCAAGGTGGTCGCCCTGGAGGAGATCCCCGAGATCGACTTCGTCCTCTGCGGCTCGGTCGCCGTCAACCTGAGCGGCGCGCGGGTCGGCAAGGGCGGCGGCTTCTCGGACCTGGAGTACGGGCTCCTGATCGAGGAGGGGAAGATCGACACCCACACATTCGTCGCGACGACCGTTCACCCAATCCAGATCCTGCGCGAGCACCTGATGATGACCTCCCACGACCTGCCGGTCGACCTGATCGTCACGCCGCGCGCGGCGATCGACGTGGAGCGCGTCTACGACCGCCCCCGCGGCGTCCTCTGGGACCACCTCCAGCCGCCGCAGATCCACGAGATTCCCGTCCTGGAGCGAATGGGGTACGCATAACCGCTTATCCAACCGGTTTCTCGGCTTCGACCCCAATCTCTTCGCCAGTTTGTTCGCCGGTCAGACCGGCTTCATGCACGGGATCGGCCCCTCTCCCCCGCTCCTCGGCGAGCCGATGCTGCGCCGCGAGGTAGCCGTCGAGGAGGTCGGCCGTCCCATGAACGGACGTTTGCGAGACGCGGCTTCTCCCACACGTCAGACCACAAGGCCCGAGTCCCCGGCTCGTTTACATCGTGGTCATTCGGCTCGCGGCGCGGGGCACTAGTCTCGGGCGCCGGAAAGGCACCGGTGCCCAAGGACCGACTCGCCATCCTTTTCGACATCGACGGCACCCTGATCAACACGGGCGGTGCCG
>DASQCL010000113.1:0-28016 GCA_035634715.1 Solirubrobacterales bacterium | reverse complement strand
ATGCGTTGCGCTCCGAGTTGGGCGCCGACGGGGTGCCGATGACCTTGCCGTTGGAGGTTGTCAGCAGGATCCGCTCCGCGGCCTTGAGCTGGGCGGCGGCGCCGTTCACCTTCGCGCGGTCGAACGTCGTGCGCGAGAGGGTCGGCAGGTCCGCGAGGCCCGCGTTCGTGCCGATCACGATAGGCGTCTCCTCGATCCACTCCGCGGTGGCGTAGGTGGAGGAGTACGGGACGGTCTTGTTGAAGGTCTCGTGGCGGGTTAGGTCCTGGAGGCTGATGTGCCACACCTCGGACCCCTTCGGGGCCTCGGTGATGCTCGCCCGCATGTGGTCGCCGGGGCGAACCTTCATACTCGCGATCGTCGACGACGGGGCCGGGATGACCTCCCACCAGGCGGAGTAGGACGGCGTGCCGGAAGCCGAGACGTCCTGCTCAGTGCCGGTCTGGATCAGCGTCTGATCGCCCTTGGTGCACTTGGCGTCGGTGCAGCCGCCGCCGATCCCGATCCAGGTCGACGACGACTCGGCCTGCCCCTTCGAGTGCTGCCGTGCGCTCGGCACGGTCCAGTCGCCCGCGATCGAGTGGAACTTCATGCCCCGCTCCTGACTGCCCTGGTTGTAGCCGAACCAGTTGTTGCTCTGGCTGGCATTGGCGCCAAGCCCGGGCGTCACCAGATGCAGAAGGTTGCCGTGGGAGCCCGCCACACCGGACACCCCCACCTTGCCCGATGCCAGCGAAACGCCCACGGCGATGGAGGCCATGAGCACGGCAGCGCCAAGCGTCGCCCGCCTGACTGTCGATCGGGTCAGCATCTCTCCTCGCCGACTAGCTACCCGCCTTCGGCGTCCGGACACACCAACCGCCGGGCGGCTCTCCAGTTGTACACGATCGCATGACAACTGCATGAGATTCTGCCTCCTCGATTCGGCGGCCCGCGGGCCCCTGAGCGCGCCGATGTAAACCGCCATCCGTCGCCCGCGACGCGGCAATGTACTCCCGCGGCGAGCGGCGTGCGCTACTTGTAGCGGTAGGTGATCCGGCCGCGGTCGAGGTCGTACGGCGAGAGCTCGATCTTCACCCGGTCGCCCGGCAGGATGCGGATGTAGTGGCGGCGCATCTTGCCCGAGATGTGACCGAGGACCTCGTGGTCATTGTCGAGCTTGACCTTGAACATCGTGTTGGGCAGGGCCTCGGTGACCTCGCCCTCCATCTCGATCTTTTCCTCTTTGCCCATTCGCGCGCAAGAGGGTAGCGGCTGCGCCTACTCGCCTTTGAATGTCGCCTTGCCCGGTCCGTCGGACAGGAACGAGCGCACTGCACCCTGAAGATCCTCCGTTTCGAACAGCGCGCCGGCGACCTCGGGGGTCACGCGGTCGGCCTCCTCCACTCCGCCGCGCAGATAGGCGCGGACGATCTGCTTCGTGGCGCCGTGGGCCTTCGTCGGCCCGTCGGCGAGCCGGTGGGCGAACGCCATCCCCTTCTCACCCAGCTCGTCGTCCCCGACGACGCGGTTGACGACGTTCCAGCGCTCCAGCGTCGCCGCGTCGTACGTCCCACGCGTCATCACGAACTCCCGCGCGCGGGCAGGCCCGGCCCGCTCGGCCATCCGCTGCGTCCCACCGGCGCCCGGCGTCAGCCCCACGACGGCCTCCACGAGGCCGAAGCGTGCCGACTCGGTCGCCCAGATCATGTCGCAGCCCAGGGAGACCTCCAGGCCGGCAGTCAGGCAGAGCCCGTGCACCAGGGCGAGCGTGGGGATCGGAAGCGCCTCGATTCGCTTGACGGCGCCGAGCAGCTGGCCGAAGCCGGCCGCCTCGGCGTTCGCACTCCCGCTCTCCAGGATCTCGACGACGCGCTGGAACACATTGACGTCCGCGCCGCCGGTGAAGACCTCGCCCTCGGCCCGCCAAACCATCGCGCGCGCGTCGGAGTCCTCGACCTCGTCGAGGCATGCCATGAGGGCCTCGTAGGTGTGAGGGCCGAAGAGGTTCAGCGGGGGATCGTCAAGCACCAGCGCGGCGACCCCTCCGTCGCGCTCCAGGCGAACGGGTGCGTCACTCATCGGCGCCTCGAATCTGGTCGGCGACGGCGGCGATCTCGCTCGGGTCGCCGGCGGCCGGCACCCACGGGAGCTCGAGCGGGTCGTCCTCGTAGCGGGGGACGACGTGAAGGTGGAAGTGGAAGATCGTCTGCCACGCCGCCGCGCCGCATGAGTTCAGGATGTTGAAGCCGTCCGGGCTGAGCGCGGCCTTCATCCGCCGGGCGAGGCGGCGGGCGGCGACCATGGTGTGCTCGAGGTCGTCGTCGGAGATCTCGAACAGGTCGGCGGAGTGCGTGCGGGGAACGACGAGTGCGTGCCCCGCGGTCGCCGGGTTGATGTCCATGAAGGCGACCGTGTGCTCGTCAGAGTCGACCACCTGCGCCGGGACGTCGCCGGCGATGATTCCGCAGAACAGGCACTCGCTTCCCTCCACGGCGGCGCAGCTTATCCGGGAGCCGGATCGAGCCGCCGGGCGAAGGCGATCGCGTCGTCGCGGCCCTTCACCTCCCCGGCGTAGACGGCGGCCTCGACCTCGCCGATGATCCGCCCGAGCTCGGGCCCGGGCTGGATGCCGAGCTCCGCGGCGAGCTCGTCCCCGGGGATCGGCGACCTCGGGGGGCCGTCCAGGTGCCAGTCCAGCGCGGCCCCCACCATGTCGCGGGCCAGGTCGAGGTGCGCCTGGACCATCTTCGGTCCCGCGATCGGGCCCTGCCCGCGCGCGGCGAGGCGGTCGGCGACGGTGAGCAGCGTCACGTCTGCGCTCACCGGATCGGTGTCCCGCAGGTACTCGTAGACGCGCCGGCGGGGGAGCGGGCGCTCCCGGATCAGGAACCCGAGCCTCAGATGATGGAGGGTCAGGCCCTGGAGGTGACGCGTCAGGCGGCGGCTGGCCTTGAGCCGCTCGCAGAGGCTGCCGACGATCACGGCGCCCTCCCGGTCGTGGCCAATGAAGGTGATGTAGTCGCCGTGGCGCCCGCGCGTGGCGGGCTTGCCCATGTCGTGGACGACGGCGCCGAAACGCAGGGCATCGCCGCGGGAGAGGTCGTCGGCGAGCGGCTCGGCGAGGAGATCCGCGACCTCCTGCGCGCGGTCGCCGGCGTACCGGTCGAGATCGGACTCGACCTCCAGGAGCTGCCGCAGCACCTCGATCGTGTGGCTGTAGACGTCCAGGTGATGATTTGGGTTCTGCTCGACCCCGCGCAGCGCCTTGAGCTCGGGCAGGACGTGTGCCGTCGCGCCCAGCTCGTCGAGCAGCTCCAGCCCGCGAATCGGTTCCCCGCCGGCGATCAGCAGGCGAAGCTCGGCGAGCTGGCGCTCGCCGGCCGGCTCGCCCGCCCGGCCGGCCGCGGCGAGAGCGAGCTCCACCGTGCCCGTATCCAGCTGGAGCGCTAGCGTGGACGCGAGCCTGGCGGCGCGGAGGACGCGGAGTGGGTCGTCCGTGAAGCTGCGATCGGAGGTGGCTCGCAGGAGCCTCCCGGCGAGGTGCGTGAGTCCATCGGTCGGATCCACGGGCGCAGAGGCCGGGTCGTCCAGGGGAACGGCGACGGAGTTGATCGTGAAGTCGCGCAGGGCGAGGTCGGCCGCAATGGAGCCGCCGCGAAGCCCGCTCACGTCCACGTGCCAGTCCGGCCCCAGGGCCCGCCAGGTGCCGAACTCCTCGGAAAGGCTGAACGCGTGCCCGCCGGCGGCCTTCGCGATCGCGCGCGCCGCGACCTCGGGGTCCTGCGCAACGGCGAGATCGACGTCCACGACGTCGCGGCCTAGGGCGGCGTCGCGAACGGCGCCGCCCACGATCCACGCATCGCGGCCCTGGAGGGCCTCCGCCGCCATCCGAACCGCGCTCGCCGCGGCGAGGGAGTCAGCAATGGGAGCGCTCACGGGAGCTCCGGGCGCTGCCGGGCCTCAGCCGATGACTTGCTCGCAGTTGCTGGACACAACGTCAATCGCGTCCACGGTAACGCGATCGCTCCCCGTGCCGCAGTCGATCGTGTCCTTGGAGCCGTCCTTCGCGTTGATGACGTCGTCGCCGCTACCGCCGGTGATCTTGTCGGGGCTGGGCCCGCCGGTGGTGACCTCCTCGCCGCTCCCGCCGGAGAGCACGTCGGCTCCGATGCCGGATCCCTGACCGGGGCGCCCGCCGGGATCAGTCGAGGTAGATCCTCGGAACGCGCCGTGAGATCCCGCACGTCACCTCGTAGTTGATGGTCTCGAGGCGCCGGGCGACCTCCTCGCACAGGATGCGCTCCTCGCCCTGGGCGCCGATGAGGGTCGCCGGCGCCCCCGGGCTGACGTGGGTCGCGGGGCCGAGCTCGATCGTCACGTTGTCCATCGAGACGGTTCCGACCAGCGGCTGGCGATGGCCGCCGACGAGCACGTCGGCGTTGTTGGTGAGCCCTCGCCTGACGCCGTCGCCGTACCCGATCGGGAGCACGCCCACGTATGTCTCGACCGGCGCCCGCCAGCGCTGCCCGTAGCCCGCGCTGTCTCCTGCGGCGAAGCGCTTCACGTCGGCGACGTACGAGCGAAGCTCGAGCGCCGGCGCCAGCTCGTGCTCGAACGGGTCCCCCTGGAAGGGATCGAGGCCGTACACGGCGATCCCGCAACGGACCATGTCGAAGTGCGCGGCCGGGTCGCGGAGCGTGGCGGCGCTGTTGGCGGCGTGCACGAGCACCCCGGGATGCTCGGCGCGCACCAGCTCGACCAGCGTGGCGAAGCGGTCCAGCTGGTCATCGAAGAAGCCCGAGTCCGGCTCGTCGGCGGTCGCGAAGTGGGTCCAGAAGCCGACGAGCTCCAGCCGCTCGTCGGCGGCGACCGTCTCGACCAGTCGCAGGACGGCGTCGGCGTCCCGCTCGCCGAGTCGGCCCATGCCGCTGTCGTACTTGACGTGGACGCGCGGGCGGACCCCGCGCTCGGCCCCCAGGGCTGCCGCGAGCTCGGCGTGGGCCGGCCGCCATGCCGCGACGTCCGACGCCGCCCCGAGCGCGATGTCCAGCTCCGCCTCGGTGAGGGCGCCCATCGTCAGCAGCGGGACCTCGGGAAAGGCGGCGCGCACCTCCGCTGCCTCGGCCGCAGCCGCGACGGCAAGCCAGCTGGCTCCCCCGGCGAGGGCGGCGCCGGCGCACTCGACCGCCCCGTGGCCGTACCCGTCCGCCTTCACGACGACGCACAGGCGGGCCGCGCCCGAGAGGCCGTCGGCCAGCCTCACGCAGTTGCGCCGGACAGCGCCAAGGTCCACGACGGCGGCGGCGCGCAGCTCGGCCGAGCTCATGTCAGGAGAGCCGAGGGCAGCGCCGCGATCACGTCCGTCGCCACCAGCGACTCCGGAGCGCCGACCCGCTCGGCGGCGATGCGGCCGGCCCGCTGGTGGGCGTGAACCCCGGCGCAGACCGCCGTGAACGGCTCCATCCCCCGGGCCAATAGCGCGCCGATCGTGCCCGACAGCACGTCGCCGGTGCCGGCGGTGGCCAGCCCGGGGCTCCCCCCGGCGCTGATCGCCAGGCGATCGCCGTGCGCAATCAGGGTGTCGTCCCCCTTCAACACAACGATCGCCTCGCTCCGCTCGGCCGCCTCGCGCACCGAGGCCAACCGGTGCCCGTCGATCTCGCTCGACTTCCTTTCGAGGAGGCGCCCCAGCTCTCCGGCGTGCGGGGTCAGCACTGTCGGGGCCTCCCGCTCGGCGATCAGCTCGAGCCGCCCAGCGTGCGCGTTCAGCCCGTCGGCGTCGATGAGAAGCGGCGCCTGGACCCCGTGAGCGACCCGCCGTGCGAGCTCGAGTGAGTCGTCATTCCGCCCGAGCCCCGGCCCCAGCACGACCGCCGCGGACCGCTCGGCGGCGGACAGGATCGCCTCAGCAGAGGCGCTGCCGAGCCGCCCTGGCGCCCCGTCGAAGCCGCGTGACATCACCTCGGTGAGCTTGATCTCGAAGATGTCCTCCAGGTCGGCGGGCACGGCCACCGTCGCGTAGCCGGCGCCGACCCTGATCGCCGCCGAGGACGCCATGCACACGGCCCCCGTGAGACCTCGCGCCCCGCCGATCACGAGCACCTCGCCGGAGTCGAACTTGGTCGAGTTCGTCCGGCGTTTGGGGGCGAGCTCGAGCACTTCGTCGCGGATCACGCCACCCGCCGGCTCCGAGGGCGCCCCGTCCGGAATGCCGATCGCAGCGACCCGGAGCTCGCCGGTCAGCGGCTTGCCCGGTGCGATCCAGTGACCCACCTTCGCCGCGTGAAAGCTCACGGTGATGTCGGCCTTCACGGCGGCGCCCTCGGCCTCGCCGCTGGAGGCGCTGACCCCCGAGGCGATGTCCGCGGCGATCACTGGCGCGCTGCACCCGTTGACCGCCTCGATCGCGGCGTCGGCGGGTGCGCGCGGCGAGCCCTCGAAGCCGGTGCCGAAGACGGCGTCGATGACGGCGCCCGACGCCGCCAGAGCGGCAGGCAGTTCCCCCGCCGCCACCTCTCGGACCTCGCCCTCGAAGCGCTCGAGGTTCGCCCCGGCGTCCGGCGAGAGCTGGCCGGCGGGCCAGAGCAGGAGCACCTCGGCCTCGTAGCCCGTGCCGGCCAGATGCCGCGCCGCGACGACCCCGTCGCCGGCGTTGTTGCCCTTCCCGCAGACCACTCGAATCGGGCCGTCCCGCGACGCGTCGCGCACCGCCTCGGCCACCGCCTCCCCCGCCGTCTCCATCAGGTCCAGCGACGGGACCCCCTGCTCGTCGATCGCCCACGAGTCCGCCGCCCGCATGCCCTGGGCGTCGTAGACGGGATCGAGCCAGCCGTCCATGCCGGCGCAGCCTAGAACAACCACTTACGGCGACTCCGTCGCCTAACGACACATCTCCCTGTGGCGACAAAGTCGCCACCTAGATCCTCCGGGATGTCAGCCCCGTGTGGGAACCGTGAGGACGACCGCCGCGGCGGTGTCATCCGTGTGGGTGAGGGCGACCTGAAGCCGCACGCCGCGCTCGGCCGCGAGCTCGGCCGCCCGCCCGTGAAGGGCCAGCCGCGGGGGGGCGTTGCCCCCGCCCGTGACCTCCACCAGCCGCGGCGCGACCGGGCTGCCCAGCGCCTTGATCGCCGCCTCCTTCGCAGCGAATCTCACCGCGAGATGCCGCGCGGGGCGGCGGTGCCCGGCGGCGTAATCCAGCTCCAGCGGCGTGAACAGGCGCTCCGCGAGGCGCGGGCGTCGCTCGAGCGCGCGCTCCAGGCGATCGATGTCGACGAGGTCGAGGCCGATGCCCGGGTCAACCATGGCTACTGAACCCCCACCGCGAACCGCATCGTGGTCCGGCCGGCGTCGGTCCGGCTGCCGATCATCAGGTAGCTGAGCTTCTGGAGATACGGCTTGGCCGCCAGGTACTGCGGGTCGTTCGCCTGGCCGCCCTTCTCGGCGACGACGAAGAACGGCGCCAGCGAGACGAACGCCAGCGGCTCGAAGTCGGCTCCAAGCGCGCCCTGTCCCGCGACGAACGACGGGTCGTCGGCGAGGATGTGGTCGGGATGGAGGGCGTTCTCCGCCGGCTGGCCCGGGCCGAGCGCCGCGACTACCTGGTTGCCGACCTGGTCGACCTCGATCGCCTGCGGGGACTCGGGCGCGGTGGCGGAGAAGCCACCGTCGGCCCCCTGCACCGTCGGCGGGCCTAGCTTGGCGTCGGCGTCGGCCTGGAACTTCTTGCGGAGAGCCTCGATGTCCTTGGACGAGGCCCGCGTGTCCGAGCTCTGGACCACCGCGCCCAGGTCGATGGTGTCCTTGCTGGTCCCCGAGACGAACGCGTAACCGTTCTGCATCCATGACAGCGCCTCGCGCGGGTCGACGCCCGACTGGCGTTGGATCTCATTCTCGATCAGTCCGGCTCCGGGGATGGCCTTCGTGACCGTGTCGAGCGCATCGTTGAGGGTCGCGCCGAGGTTCTCCGCGCCCATGGCGAACCAGGCATCCGCCGGCGCCTTGCCAACGAGGTCGCCGCCCGCGAGCGGTGGGAGCGCGTCGGAGGGGAGCGATACGTCGAGGCTCGCCTCGTCCGGCCGCGCCGAAACCGAGAAGCCGGCCGGGCCGGAGCCGAGCGTCGCCAGGAGGGGCCTGAGCGCCACCGCTTCCAGCGGGCTCATCGTCGAGGAGATGGCGCCGATCGCCTTCGCGGAGTCGACGTATCCCAGCCCGAGGTTGTCCGACGGGACCGTCGCGGTGGCGTCCTGAAAGTTGCTGGAGTCGGCGAGCGAGGATCCATTCGAGGCGTCGACGGCCGCCTTGAACTGGTCGAGCGTGCCGAAGACCAGGAAGTCGTCGACAACGCCAAGGGCGACGCTCGTCGTCTCGCCGGGGACCGTGAAGTAGTTCACTCCGTTGTAGGTCGCCGACTTGATCGCCTGGTCCGGAGCAGTCACCTTCTCGAGAAAGGCCTGTGCGGCGCCCGAGTCGGTCGTCTCGACGGCGGCGGCGAACGGCGGCGGGCTGCCCTGGAAGGACTGAAAGAAGATCGCGGCTCGCTGGCCGAGCCAGGGCTCGATGTCCTTCTCGTAGCTGATGTCGGACCCGGTCTGGGCCAGGACCGCGTTCAGCCGGCTGAGGATCGCGCCACCCGGGTCCTGAATGCCTCCGACCCGGGACGCCAGCGACTCGATCGCGTCCTTCTGGCCGCCCTCCGGCCGGATCACGGACTCCAGGTACACGGACGCATCGGCAGGCGCCAGCGACGCGAGGTCGTCGTTCGCTCCGCCCCCTCCCCCGCCGCACCCGGCGACGAGCAACGCCGCGCACGCGACGAGGGCGATCGCCGCCCTCCGAATCACTCCACCGTCACCGTCTTCGCGAGGTTGCGGGGCTGGTCGACGTTCAGGTCGTTGAGCCTCGCCACGTAGTAGGCCAGCAGCTGGAGCGGCAGGACGGCAAGGATGGGCTGCAGGACCCAATCCGTCTCCGGCACGTACAGGGTCTGGTCTGCGACCTCTGCGACCTCCGTGTTGCCCTCGGTGGCGATCGCGATCACGTCCGCGCCCCGGGCCCTGACCTCGGCGATGTTCGAGAGCACCTTGTCGAGGATGGGGCTGTTCGTCGCCACACAGACGACCGGCGTCGACTCGTCCAGCAGCGCGATGGGCCCGTGCTTCATCTCGCCGGCGGCGTACGCGTCGGTGGGGATGTATGAGATCTCCTTCATCTTGAGCGCCCCCTCGAGGCACACCGGCAGCCCGATGTTGCGCCCGAGGTAGAGGAAGAACTGCCGGTCGGCATGGGACCGGGCGATCGCCCGCACGCGCTCATCGACCGAGGCGATGGTGGTGCCGATCTTCGACGGGATGCCCTTGAGCTCGGCGATCACCTCGGCGATCTTCTCCCGGGGCCAGGCATCGCGAGACTGCGCGAGCCAGATGCCGAGCAGGTACATCGCCGCCGTCTGGGCGGTGAAGGTCTTCGTCGCCGCGACGCCCATCTCCAGGCCGGCGCGGGTGTAGAGGACGGTGTCGGCGTCGCGGGTCGCCTGGCTCCCCATGACGTTGGTGAGCGCCATCACCTTCGCGCCGCGCTCCCGCGCGAGCCGCATGGCCGCCAGCGTGTCGGCCGTCTCCCCGGACTGGGTGATGCCGATGACCAGGTCATTCGGCCCCACGACGGGGTCGCGGTAGCGGTACTCCGAGGCGATGTCCATCTCGACCGGGATGCGCGCCCACTGCTCGATCGCGTAGCGCCCGACCAGGCCGGCGTGGTAGCTCGTGCCGCAGGCGACGATGACGATGCGCCGCAGGTCGTTCACGAAGTCCTGCGAGATGTCGAGCTCCGTGAGGTCCACCGAGTCGTCGCCCGGGATGCGGTCGGTGATCGTCTCGGCCACGGCGTCGGGCTGCTCGTGGATCTCCTTGAGCATGAAGGTCGAATAGCCGCCCTTCTCTGCGGCCTCCTCGTCCCAGGTGACCTCCTCGACCTCGCGCTCGACCGGCGTCCCGTCCACATCGACGATCCGGGCGCCCTCGGGGGTCACGGTCACGATCTCGCCGTTCTTCATGCCGAGGACCTCGCGGGTCTCGGCCAGGAACGCGGGGATCGCGGAGGCGACGAACGTCTCCCCCTTGCCGACCCCGACGATCAGCGGGCACTCCTGTCGCGCGGCGACGAGAACGTCCGGGTGATCGGCGTGCATGGCCACGAACGCGTAGTGGCCGCGAAGCTCGGCGAAGGCGTTCCGAACTGCGTCGGTCAGATCGCCGTCGTAGTGCTTCTCGATCATGTGCGCGACGATCTCGGCGTCGGTCTCGGAGCTGAAGGCGTGGCCGGCGTCGGAGAGCTCGCGGCGGAGCTCCGTGTGGTTCTCGACGATGCCGTTGAGGACGATGTGGATGTGACCAGTGCAGTCACCGTGCGGGTGGGCGTTCTCCTCGGTGACGCGACCATGAGTGGCCCAGCGGGTGTGCCCCAAGCCGATGGTCGCCGGCGGTGTGGCGACGGCCACGGGGCCCTCGCTGGACACCGGCCGGTCGGCATCGAGGCCGATCGCGGCGCGCAGATTCGAGAGGTTGCCCACGGCCCGGACCGTGTCGACGTGGCCGTCGCTGAGCAGCGAGATCCCCGCGGAGTCGTAGCCCCGGTACTCGAGCTTCTCGAGCCCGGCGACCAGCAAATCGCGACAGGGACGGCCCCCGACATATCCGACGATTCCGCACATAGGAGGCGAGTAAGGGTAGAGCGTGCCGGGGCTAGGTCAGCTCTTCGGTGATGGTTTGGACGAGGCGATCGCAGACCTCGCGGCACTCCTCGCCGGTGGGCGCCTCGACCATCACCCGCACGAGTGGCTCGGTGCCGGACGACCTGACGAGGACCCGGCCGCGGCCCTCCAGGGAGGAGCTCTCGCGCTCGACCGCCTCCCAGACGGTCGTCGCCCCGTCGATCGCGCCGCGCTGCGCGATCTGGACGTTCTCCAGCACCTGCGGAAGCTTGCTCATCGGGATGGCCTCTGCGAGGGGCGCGCTGTCCAGGGCGCTCATCACCAGTAGAGCTGCGGCGATTCCGTCGCCGGTGGGCCCGTACTCGGTCCAGATGATGTGCCCCGATTGCTCACCCCCGAGCACCCAGCCCCGCTGCTCGAGCTCGATTGACACGTTCCGGTCGCCGACCGGGGTCGTCGCGACCTCAATGCCCGCGTCCTTCATGCCCTCGTGGAAGCCGTAGTTGCTCATCACCGTCACGGCAACCCCGCCTCCGTCCAGCCCTCCGGTCTTCGACAGGTGGGCGGCGGAGAGCGCGATGAGCTCGTCGCCATCGTGGACGGTGCCGTCGCCGTCCACCGCGATCACCCGGTCGCCATCGCCGTCGAAGGCGAACCCAATCTCCGCCTCCGAGGAGGAGATCGCCGCCGCGAGCGCCTCCGGATTGGTGGAGCCGAAGCCCTCATTGATGTTGCGGCCGTCGGGCTCGTCACCGATCGTCTCGACGGCGGCGCCGAGCCGCTCGAAGACGAGCGGCGCCGCCCGGTAGGTCGCTCCGTGCGCGCAGTCCAGGAGCACCCGCCGGCCCGACAGGTCGACGCGGAACTTGCCCATCAGCTCGCGCACGTAGTCGTCGAGCGAGCCCTCGAGGCTCCTGACGCGCCCCACACTCGGGCTCGCGGCTCCGCTCTCTGCGACGTGCGCCTCGATCCGCGCCTCCAGCTCGTCGTCGAGCTTGCGGCCGTCGGCGCCGAAGAACTTGATGCCGTTGTGCTGCCACGGGTTGTGCGACGCAGACACCACGGCGCCGACGTCCAACCCCAGCCGCCGCACGAGCACCGACGCCGCCGGAGTCGGCAGGACGCCGCCGAGGAGCGCCTCCCCACCCCCCTCGGCCACACCGGCCGCCAGCGCTGACTCGAGCATCGGGCCCGACTCGCGCGTGTCGCGGACGACCAGCACTTGAGGCCGGTCGGCGTTCGAGTGCATGGCCGCAGCCCTCCCGAGGGACAGCGCGAGCTCCGCGGTGAGCTCCGTCCCGGCGATGCCGCGGACGCCATCGGTGCCGAAAAGCTTGGTCGAGGGTGTCATTGGATCGATATTGAGACGTCGAAAACCAAGCAGATCAAGGACGCAGGATGGCCGGCGAAGCGAGCGTAGTCAAAACCTACGTGAGTGAGACGGCCATCCGAGGACGCCGAGCTGCGCCGGTTTGCAGACGACTCAGCGCTTCGAGAACTGCGGGCGCTTGCGGGCCTTCTTCAATCCAGCCTTGCGGCGCTCCTTGGCGCGGGCGTCACGCGTGAGAAGGCCGCGGCGCTTGAGCTCGCCCCGCAACTCGGGGTCGATCTCGGTGAGCGCCCTGGCGATGCCGTGGCGGACGGCTCCGGCCTGGCCGGCGATGCCGCCGCCGTGGACACGGACCCTCACGTCGACCTTGCCCTCGTAGCCGGACGTCAGGAGCGGCTGGCGGACAAAGGTCTGGTGCTGGTGGCGAGGGAAGTAGTCCTCGAGCGTGCGCTTGTTGATCTGGAACTCGCCGCTTCCGGCGCGCAGGACGACGCGCGCGATCGAGGTCTTGCGCTTGCCGGTCGCCTGGATGCGGGCATTGGCGTCCAGGTCGACCACCGCCTCCCGAGCCGGACCCGGCTCCTCGCCGGCGTCGTCGGTCGCCGCGGCCTCGGCGCGGGCGCGCTCCTCCTCCTCGGCCTCGAGGCGGGCGCGCTCCTCGGCGCTCAGCTCGCGCTGGGGCTCGATCGTGATCGGCTCGAGCTCGGCGCCGGGCGGCACGTCCTTCGCCTTCGCGGAATCCTTGGGCTCGTCGGCCGGCTTCGCGGCCGGAGGGGCCTCTTCGGCGGCCGGCTCCTCAGCCTCGGCCGGAGCCTCCTCGGCGGCCGGCTGCTCGGCCTCCGCCGGGGCCTCCTCGGCGACCGGCTCTTGGGTCTCCGGCGACGCCTCCTCGGGGGCTGGCTGCTCGGAATCACCGCCCGGCGCCTCCTCCGCTTCGCGTCCGGGGGCGTCGGGGTTCTCGGCGGGCTGCTCGGTCTCGGGCGGTGCCTGTTCGGCGGATGGCTGCTCAGCCTGCGGCTGCTCTTCGTCCTTGCGGTCTTCGTCAGTCACTATGACTGGACCTCCATCTGCTTGGGCATTTGCGCCTCGTGCGGGTGCTCCGGGCCGGCGTAGACCTTCAGCTTGGTCAGCTGCTGGCGGCCCAGGCGGTTCCTGGGGAGCATCCCCTTTACCGCCTTGCGGATGACCTCCTCGGGCCGGCGCTCGAGCATCTCCGCGAGCGTACGGGACCGCAGCCCGCCCGGGTACCCGCTGTGGCGGTAGTAGATCTTGTCGTTCAGCTTGTTGCCCGTAACGCGGATCTTCGCGGCGTTCACGACCACCACGAAGTCGCCGGTGTCGCAGTGGGGCGTGTACTCGGGCTTGCGCTTGCCACGCAGCGCGTCCGCGATCTGTGTCGCGAGGCGACCCAGGGTCTGGCCGTCGGCGTCGACGACGTACCAGTCGCGCTGGCGGTTGGCTGGTGTGGCTACGTAAGTCTTCATCTGGAGGGGGTCGCCGCCGGCGACCATGAAAAGCCGCCCCCGGGCGTACGGGCGCGGCCCGCGAGATGATAGTGGGGGCGCTCTGAGCGAGGCTTCGAACCCTCGCCGACGACCGTGCACGAGGCTATACTGCGGCCGCCCAAATGACCTGCCGAATCCGGCGCGGCCATGCCGCCTCGGAGCGGGGGAACCGAAGGGGCGGTGTCGAACACCGTCCCGGGGGCGAATCGAACACACGCGTTCGTAGCGCCGCTCTTCGGCGCGAGCCCGTCAGCTAACCCCGTAGGCCCGACAAGGAGAGCGATTTGAGGGCCCGTACCAGCACGCCGAGAGGGCGACGACCTGGATCAGCGGCCGCAGTCCCCGCTGCGATCGCCCTCGCGTGCCTCTCCATCGGCGCCGGCATCGCGTCGGCTGACGGCGGCGGCATCAGCCCCGGCCAGCCGCCCGAGCTCAGCGACGCGGTCTGCATCGAGACCTGCGGCGGCATGCACGAGGCCACGACCGACTCCAAGGTGCAGCTCACCGGCAAGCACCTCAGCGGCGTGAACAAGGTCCTCTTCAAGGCGAAGGACGGGGGCAAGCTGAAGGTCAAGCCCTCCTCCATCGGGAGCCACAGCGTCACCGCGGACGTCCCGTCCGGGGCCACGAGCGGGAAGCCGAAGGTCACGGACCCGTACGACAACAAGGCGACCTCCCCCACGTCGATCAAGATCGTCGCGCCCGGCGACATCCCGGACGCGGGCGCGTTCAAGCTCAAGGAGCTCACCGCCAAGCCCCGCACCGCGTACTACGACGGCAAGAAGAAGCCGAAGGTGCACTACCTGTTCACCAACACGGAGGCAGTGGACGTGCGCATCGATGTCATCGACCGCAACACCGACGAGGTGGTCGACTCGATCACCAAGGACACCCAGGAGCCGAACGTCGAGCACTCGGCGGGCTGGAACGGCAAGGTCGCGGGCTCCAAGCGCTCGGCCTCGAGCGGCGACTACAAGTTCCGGGTCGGGCCGGTCAGCGGCAAGCTCGCCTCCTCGCGCACCGCCGGCTTCCAGTTCCGTCCCTACAAGTTTCCCGTGCGCGGCGCGCACACCTACGGCGACGGTGTCGGGGCGCCGCGGGCCGGCCATGTGCACGAGGGGCAGGACGTGCTGGCCTCGTGCGGAACGCCGCTGCAGGCGGCCCGCGGAGGCCATGTGCAGTACCAGGGCAGCCAATCTGCCGCGGGCAACTACATCGTCATCGACGGCAAGGGCACCGGCCACGACTACGTGTACATGCACCTGAAGAAGCCCTCGCCGCTGAAGGAGGGCGACAAGGTGAAGACCGGTGAGAAGCTGGGAGTTGTCGGCGAGACCGGTGACGCGACGGCCTGCCACCTTCATTTCGAGGAGTGGTCCGCACCCGGTTGGTACGAGGGCGGGCACTACATGAAGGCGGTCACGAGACACCTCAAGAAGTGGGACTCCTGGAGCTGATCGGCGCTTCGCGCCCCGGCTCCGGCAGCCAGCACGCGACTTACCGCCTTCGCCTCGCAAGTGCGGTGGCCGTGTTGACGGTGGGCGCCGGCGTCCTCACCTCGGCGGCCGCCCTCGCCGGCTCGGGGCCGAACGCGATCGACCTGCGCTGCATCGAGGGGTGCGCGGGCAAGCAGACGGCAGCCGCCGACTCCCTCGTGCGCCTCACAGGGAGCGGTCTGAAGCACGTCACCGAGGTCAGCTTCCGAGGCCGCCGGCACCGAGTCGCCGCGGAACCGACCTCCTCCGGGACACACCGGGTGCTGGTCAAGGTCCCCCGCGGAGCGACGACTGGGCCGCCGCGCGTCATCGACGGCGACGGACACCGCTCCACCATGCGGGAGCGCCTGCGCATCGTCCCGCCGGGCAAGCTCCCCGAGCGCGGGAGCTTCAAGGTCCTCGACACGGATCTCGGCCCGCACACGGCCTTCTTCGACGGCCGCCGGAAATTCAAGCTCGCCTACCGGTTCCAGGCGTACGCGCCGGTGAACGTGACCGTCAAGCTCGTCCGCGGCGGACGGACGGTCCAGACCTGGACCGACGAGGACTCTCTCGCCTACAAGAAGCACAAGCTGCGGTGGAACGGACTGCTCTCAAAGCACCACGTCGCCCCGCCCGGGCACTACCGGTTCGAGCTCAAGGCGCCGGGCCGAAAGCCGCGCCCGGCCGGCCGGGTCCGGATCCTGAGCGGCGAGTTCCCCATTCGCGGACCCCACAACTACGGCGGCGCCGAGCAGCGGTTCGGCGCTCCTCGCAGCGGCGGCCGCATCCACCAGGGCCAGGACGTCTTCGCCGCATGCGGAACGCGCGTGGTCGCCGCCGTCGGCGGCCGCGTTCAGGCGCGCGGCTCAGACCCCGTCCTCTACGGCAACTGGATCGTCATCGATGCCAAGGGGTCGAGCACCGACTACCGCTACGCCCACTTCGAGCAGCCGGCGAGCGTCCACCAGGGCGAGCGCGTGCGGACCGGCCAAACGGTCGGTCAGATCGGCAAGACCGGCAACGCACGCACCGTCGGCTGCCAACTCCACTTCGAGGTCTGGCCCCAGGGCTGGGAGCACGGCAGCCCGGTGGACCCGCTCCCGATTCTGAAGCAGTGGGACGGCTGGAGCTAGCCGCCGAGAATGCACTTTGTTCCCTCAGGGGGCACAAACTGCAGTCTCGATCGGGGTGCCGCCCTCGGTGCTGCCGTGAGACCTCGTCGGCGCTACCCGCAACGCCGAGGGCGACCGGGCCCTATTCCCACTCGATCGTGGCGGGGGGCTTCGACGAGACGTCGAACGCGACGCGGTTCACGCCCGAGACCTCGTTGATGATCCGGTTGGAGACGCGCTCCAGCAGGTCGTAGGGAAGCCGGGCCCAGTCGGCCGTCATCGCGTCGTCCGAGGTGACCGCTCGGATGACTATCGGATAGGCGTAGCTCCGGCCGTCGCCCTGGACGCCGACGGACCGGACGACGGGCAGTACGCAGAACGACTGCCACAGCTCGCGGTACAGGCCCGCGGCGCGGACTTCCTCCTGGAGGATCACGTCGGCGTTTCGCAGGATCTCCAGCCGCTCACGGGTGACCTCGCCGCCCACGATCCGGATCCCGAGCCCCGGGCCGGGGAACGGCTGGCGCCACACGATCCGGTCGGGCAGGCCGAGCTCGGTGCCGACGGCGCGGACCTCGTCCTTGAACAGCATGCGGAGCGGCTCCACGAGATCGAGATCGAGATCCTCGGGCAGGCCGCCCACGTTGTGATGCGACTTGATCACCTCGGCGCCCGACCGCCCGTCGCCACCCGACTCGATGACGTCGGAGTAGAGCGTCCCCTGGACCAGGAAGCGCACGTCCGGCAACTTCTCGGCCTCCTCCTCGAAGACCCGGATGAACTCCTCGCCGATGATCTTGCGCTTCTCCTCGGGCTCCGTCGCGCCCTCGAGGCGCGCCAGGAAACGGTCGGTCGCATCGACGTGGATCAGCTTCATCCCGCGGTCGCGGAAGGTCTCGACGACCTGCTCGGCCTCGTTCTTGCGCAGCAGGCCGTGGTCGACGAGCACGCAGGTCAGCTGGTCGCCGACCGCCCGGTGGACAAGCGCCGCGGCAACGGCCGAGTCGACGCCGCCCGACAGGCCGCAGATCACTCCCCCATCGCCCACCTGAGCTTTGACCCGTTCGATCTGCTCGGTGATCACCGAGGCGGGCGACCACCTGTCGGTCAGCCCGGCGACCTCCCGCAGGAAGCGATCGAGGATCTCCGTGCCGTACGGCGTATGGACGACCTCCGGGTGGAACTGGATCCCGTAGAGGCCCCGTTCGATGCTCTCGCACGCGGCGACCGGCGAGCCGGGGCTCGATGCCAGCGCGGTGAAGCCCGGCGGCGGCTCGAAGACGCAGTCGCGATGACTCATCCAGCACTGCTGCTCCTTCGGGAGCCCGGCGAGGAGCCGGCCCCCGTCGTCCACCAGCTCGAGCGGCGTGCGGCCGAACTCCCCGGCCTCGGCGGCCTCGACGCGGCCGCCGAGCACCCGGACCATCGCCTGCATGCCGTAACAGATGCCCAGCACCGGGATGCCGAGCTCGAGCAGCTCGGGGCGGAGCTCCGGTGCGCCGTCGGAATACACCGAGGCCGGCCCGCCGGAGAGCACCAGCGCCGCCGGGCGGCGCTCGCGGATGTGCTCGGAGTCGATCGTGTGCGGCAGGAGCTCGGCGAAGACGCCGCACTCGCGGATCCGGCGCGCGATCAGCTGCGAGTACTGGCCGCCGAAGTCGAGGACCAGCACCTCCTCGCGGGCGGTCTCGGGCGGGCGCAGCTCGACGGTCTCGTCGGAGACCGTCTCGGTGCCTGTGACGCCCCTGGCCGCGGTCGGCGTCGCCGGGACCGCGGCCGGGTCAGTCATCGCTTACGGCTACCCCGGCGGCCACCGCGGCCCGCCCGTTGGAGCCCATGCCCACGGACTGCTCGCGCTGGAGCTTCTTGCCCTCGGTCTGGAGCGCAGGCGCGACCATCACCTCGGCGCGCTGGAAGTCGCGGATGTCCTCGTATCCGCAGGTCGCCATCGAGGTCTTGAGCGCACCGACGAGGTTGAAGGTGCCGTCGTTCTCCTGGGCGGGGCCGAGCATGATCTCCTCGAGCGTGCCGTCCTGGATGGTGGCGACCCGCGCGCCGCGCGGCAGCGACGGGTGGAAGGTGGCCATGCCCCAGTGGTAGCCACGGCCCGGGGCCTCCTTGGCGCGGGCGAGCGGCGAGCCGATCATGACCGCGTCGGCGCCGCAGGCGATCGCCTTCGACAGGTCGCCTCCCGTGCGCATGCCGCCGTCGGCGATCACGTTGCAGTACTCGCCGGTCTCGAGCATGTGCTGGGAGCGCGCCGCGGCGACATCGGCGATCGCCGTCGCCTGCGGGACGCCGATGCCCAGGACACCGCGCGTGGTGCACGCGGCGCCGGGGCCGACGCCGACGAGCACACCGACCGCGCCCGTCCGCATGAGGTGGAGGCCGGTCGAGTACGAGGCGCAGCCGCCGACGATGCACGGCACCGGCACCTCGGCGGTGAACTCCTTCAGGTTGAGCGGCTCGGACCTCGACGAGACGTGCTCCGCCGAGATCACCGTCCCCTGGATCACGAGGATGTCGAGGCCGGCCTCGAGCGCGAGCTCATAGTGCTCCCTTACGCGCTGAGGAGTGAATGAGCCCGCGGCGACGACGCCCTCGGCCTTGATCTCCTCGACCCGCCGGGCGATCAGCTCCGGCTTCACGGGCTCTCTGTAGATCTCCTGCATCATGCTCGTCGCGACCGCGGGGTCCGCCTCAGCGATGCGCTCCAACTGCTCCTCGGCGTCCTCGTAGCGGGACCAGATGCCCTCGAGGTTGAGCACCGCGAGCCCGCCGAGCCGCCCGATCGCGGCGGCGCTCTGCGGGCTGACGACGCCATCCATGGCCGATGCCAGGACCGGGAGCTCGAAGCGGTACGGGCCGAGGGTCCAGGTGATGTCGATGTCCTCGGGATCGCGCGTCCTCCGCGACGGCACGATCGCGATGTCGTCGAACCCGTAGGCCCGCCTGCCCTTCTTGCCGCGTCCGATCTCGACTTCCATACCTAGCGTGTCCCTTCGTCGACGTAAAGAGCCAGGCTAGGCACGGTCGCGGACGAAAAAAGCCTCGTCAAACGAGGCGAAAAGTGCGCGTTTTGCGAGTCTCGGCCCGGCGTTTCCAAGGCCTCGGCGATGTTAGCACTGGGTGCAGGCCCTCCTTCAGAGGGAGGAACGCGGTCCCGGGCCCAAAAAACGGACCCTGACAGGGGCGCAGGGACGGGCCCGAGAAACCCTCCAGGGATGGGACCCAGAGGAGGCGGAGTGTCGTTTTTCACGAAGGTCGTCTGCCTGGTCGTCGCGGCCATCGCAGTATTCGCAACGCAGGCCAGTGCAGCCGTCCCCCACACGGTGCTCCCGGGCGAAACGCTCTGGTCGATCGCCGCCGCGAACAACTTCACGACCGACTCGCTGGCCGCCTACAACGGCCTCTCGGCCGACACCCAGGTGTACACCGGCGAGACGATCCAGATCCCGACCGATTCCGAGGCCGCCGGCGCCCTCGCAAGCAGCGGGACCTCGACCGCCGGTTCGACCACGACGACGACCTCGTCCACGGCCGGGGCCTCACACACGGTCCAGCCCGGCGAGAGCCTCTCCTCGGTCGCAGCCGCGAACGGGGTCTCGCCGGAGACCCTCGCGGCCGACAACGGCCTCTCGTCGGATGCCCTGCTGATCAGCGGCGAGCAGATCACGATCCCGACACAGGTCGCGACCAGCACGTCGACGCCAACCTCGTCGAGCAGCTCGAGCGCGCCGCCCCCGGGGTCGCATCCCTCCTGGACGTCGCCGATCTACTGCCCGTCGTGCCCTGCCGGCGAGGCCTATCTGGCATCCAATGCTGCCTACAACTGGAACGCGATGCGCCAGGCCTCGCTCAACACCTACGGGATCGACCTGTACCCGGCAGGGCCGTACTCGGCCTACCGCTCGTACGGGCAGCAGCTCTACCTCTACGACCAGTACGTCTCGGGGACCGGCCCGCTGGCCGCCGCGCCGGGCACGTCAGCGCACGAGTACGGGAGCGCCGTCGACCTCGCCGACCCGTCGATGCGCACCGTGATCGACCAGATCGGCGCGGCGTATGGCTGGGCGAAGACCGAAGCCTCCAGCGAGTGGTGGCACGTGGACTACGTCGGGCCGTGAGCGCCTCAGCCGGATTTCGCCGCGGTGCGTTGATGGACGTGTAGGGCGGCCGCAACGATCTCCCGGCGTCGAGAGAAGGATTCACCACCGTATGCGTGGTCAACCCCTCACTCGATCGATCGAGTGGAGGATTCGGAACGTACGAGGTCTCCAATCCTCCACTCGACGCTCCGGATGCATCCCCCTCGGTGCCTCGTCCCTTCGGCGCGGCCCGGACCCTGGGCCGGAAGCTCGTCCTGTTACCCCACGCCGGCGGGGACGTCTACCTCGCGCACCTCGACCCGTGGCAGGAGGCGCTCGGCCTCACGGGCGTTCACCGCGCCGGCGCCGAAGTGCTGCGTCGACTCGGCGCCGCACGCGACGCCGTAGGCCAGGGACTCGCGGGCGGAGGCGCCCTCGTAGCGCGCCGCGGCGTAGCCGGCGAGGAAGCAGTCGCCCGACCCGACGCCCGAGACCGGGTCGAGGGGCTCGATCTCAACCTCGTAGCGGTGTGTGGAGCCGTCCTCGGAGAGGATCGCGACGCAGCCCTCGGGGCGGGTGATGATCGCCTCGCGGGCGCCCATCTCGAGCAGGCTGGTCAGCCCGAGGGCGAGATCGTCGGCGTCGTTGAACTCGTGGCCCACCGCTCCCTCCGCCTCCTCTACGTTGGGCGCGACAATGGCGGGCTCGGCGCGAAGGCCGAGGCGCATCGGCTCTCCCTCCGTGTCGAGCAGCGCCTGAACGCCCTCACGGCGGAGCTCGGCGACCATCCGTGCGTAGAGGGCGGGGTCGACGCCGGGCGGCAGCGTTCCGGCGATGACGCAGAGACTGGCGCCCTTCGCGAGGTAGACGAGCTTCTCGATGAACTCGTCGACCTCGGCGGGATCCACATCGGGCCCGCGCTCGTTGATCTCGCTCTGCTCGCTCGTGGTCGGGTCGATGATCGCGAGGTTGGTCCGCGACTCACCCGCGATCGTCGTGAAGTCGTTGAGGATGGACTCCTCGGTGAGGAGCTCGAGGATCCGCGCGCCCGTCGGCCCGCCCGCGAGCCCCGTCGCGATCACCGGGCGGCCCAGGAGCTTCAGGGCGCGCGCGACGTTCACGCCCTTGCCGCCGGCGACGGTCCGCGACTCGACCGCCCGGTGCCGGCGGCCGAGGCGGAAGTTCGGCACGGCAACCGTTCGATCGATTGCCGCATTCAACGTAACCGTCAGGATCACTGTGGATGCCTCCGGGCCCTCGCCCCCACTGGACGTTCGAGACGACCTTAGAGCACCGGCGGAAGCCTCACCCCGGGCGTCTCGCCAGCGCCGTGCCAATCAGTATCACGATCGCCACCAGGCCGACGCAAATGATCCAGACGACGACGCGAGGACCGGGGAGCACGTCGTCGACATCCGCGACCGGCGAGGTCGCGGGCGTAGGCTTCTCTCCGCGCCCCGCCACGACGGGCACACTGCCGACCGGCTCCCCGGCCAGCGTCGCCTTGGCGACTCCCACCTTTTGGCCGCGATGGATCGGCGCCTCGATCGATTTCGGCGCGTGCACGGTCACGTCGATGTTCTGCCCGCGGCGAACGGTGGCGCTCAGCCCGCCCCGCGCCTCGAGCGGAACGCTCGCGTCGGCGTTCGGGACGCGGGCGGATGCGAGCTGCTCGCCCGGCCGCACGGCCTGCCTCGTGCTGTAGAGCGAGAACCCGTAGTCGAGGAGCCTCAGCGTGTCGGTGTCGCGGACGGGGATGCCTGGAGCGCCCATCACGACAGAGAGCAGGGTCACCCCCTTCTGTGTCCCCGACGCCACGAGCACGTTGCCGGCATCGGGCGTGTAGCCCGTCTTGACCCCGTTGACCCACGGGTGTGTGATCACGAGGTCGTTGTGGTTCTCGATCGTCCGCGGGTGCTCGCCCGAGTGGAGCGTGATCTGAGGCGTGTTCACGATCCGCCGGAACAGCGCGTTGTGGCGCAGGGTCAGCGCGAGGTTCGCGAGGTCGCGTGGGCTCGAGTAGTTGCCGGGGGCGTCGAGCCCGATCGGGTTCGCGTAGCTCGTCTCGTCCAGTCCCAGGCGCCGTGCCGCCTTGTTCATCTGCCCTACAAACGCATCGGTGGAGCCCGCCACGCCGTCGGCCAGCGTCACCGCCGCGTCATTGCCGCTCGGGAGCAGGAGCCCGTACAGGAGATCCCGCACCGTCATGCGCTCGCCCGGCTCCAGGCCGAGCAGCGACTCACCCGGGATCGGGTGGTACGCGGGCGCGGTCAGCATCTTCTTCAGCGGCAGCTCGCGAAGGGACAGGTAGGCCGTCATGAGCTTGGTGGTGCTGGCCATCGCCCGCGAGGTGTCCGGGTCATGGGCGGCCAGGCGCGTGTGGTCGTCGGCGTCGATGAGGAGCCACGCCTTCGCCGGGATGTCCGGCGGCTGCGGGTGCGACGCAGCGGCTCGAGCGGGCCACAGGGCGAGCACCGCGAGCGCGAGGCAGACGATGCCCCACGGCCGCCGTGGCGCCTGGCTCACCCGCCGTTCGCGAGGACCTTGCACCCCTCCGGAACCAGGTTGATGCAGCCCTTCTCCGGGAGGAGCTGAGTATCGAGGTTGGGGTTCAGCTTCTCGAGCGCCGTGACCGAGAACCCCTCCTTCGAGGCGATGCCGGCGAAGGTGTCGCCGGGCTGGACGACGTAGTACTTCGGCTGATTCTTCTTCTTCTGGGTGTGCGCGTGCTGGTGCGTCGACGATTGCTCGTCGGAACCGCCGCCGAGAGAAGACGAGATCAGGACGACCACCACGATCGCCGCACCTACGAGCGCCAACACCGCGAGGATCCTGGCCACAGAACGGTGATCCTAGTCGGCAACGGGGCGCCGATGGGGCGCCCACGTCAAGCGGCAAGTGGGCACCCACCCCTCACAAGCCGCTTAATTCAGCCCCCAGAGCTCGGCGCGAAGCTCCTCAGCCGCCTGCCCGGGGTTCGGTGCTCCGGCGATCGAGCGGGATGCCGCGACCAGGATCGACGCGGGGTGCGACCCGAGCGCCGGGGCGAGATCGGACGCCTGCCCCCCCTGGGCACCCACTCCCGGGATCAGGAAGATCGCGTGCGGCATCAGCTCCCTGAGCCGGGCGAGATGCCGCGGCTCCGTGGCGCCCGCCACCGCTCCCATACCCGAGACGCCACCCTCACCGGCGAGCCTCTCCTCACGCGCGGCCACGAGCGCCGCGATGCGCTCGAACAACGGGGCGCCGCCCGCGTCGAGGTCGAGCAGGTCCGCGGCGCCCGCGTTCGAAGTCCGCACGAGGACGAAGAGGCCCGCGCCGGCGGGCTCCGCCACCTCGAGGAACGCATCGAGCACGTCGCCGCCCATGAGGGGGTTGACGGTGGCCGCGTCGGCGCCGAGCCCGGACTCACCGGCGGTGCCGACCAGGTTCTCCGCGTAGACGGAGGCCGTGTGCGGCACGTCGCCGCGCTTGCCGTCGGCGATCACCAGCAGGCCGGCGCGCTGCGCCGCTGCGACGGTTTGCGCGAGCGCCTCCCACCCGGGTGGGCCGAGGCGCTCGAAACAGGCGAGTTGCGGCTTGACGGCGACGCACGAGGCGCCGGCTGACTCGATCAGACCCAGGCACCACTCGGTGACGCCCGTGGCCGGGCCTGGATCGGGATCCAGGCCCAGACACACCTGGCTGCGCCGCTCCTCGACGAGGGCGGCGAGCCGGTCGGCGAACGGTGTTCTCAGCCCTTGACCTTCGACTTCAGCCCGGCGCCGGCGGAGAACTTGGGCACCCGACCGCCGGCGATCGTGATGCGCTCGCCCGTACGGGGGTTGACGCCCTGGCGTGGGCCACGCTCGGCGACGCTGAACTTCCCGAAGCCGGTGAAGCTGATCTCACCACCGCCCGCGAGCACGTCCGTGATCCCGTCCAGCATGGTCTCGACCGCATCACCGGCCGCCTTCTTGGTCTCGAACTGCCCCGAGATCCGATCAACGAATTCAGCCTTGGTCAATGTGAATCCTCCTATCCGCTTGAGGGGCGCCTGAATCTAACAGTGGTATCGGCGTGTCGTCACGCAGTCATGCGTGCCGGCTCAGGCAGAGGCTCCTGCTTGTGCGGACGAGCCGTGCCGCGAAGCCGGTGGACACTCCATCGTCGATCAACGCCTTGATCACCGGGACGTGGCACAGGTAGCGGCTGTAGGAGGCGACGCCGATGAACGCGAGCGGGCGCTCGATGGCCCGTTGGGCTCCTCGCGCATCCCGCTCGAGGAGATGGTCAAGCTCGACTACCTCTGCATCGCCAACTGGTCGGTATGGAGCGCCTCAAGCTCATGTGCGAACCGTCCCCGTGGTCGTCAACCCGCGCGGGCTCTAGCTCCCGGGCGCCGGCGACCTCTCACATCCGGTCCGGGGCGCTGACCCCAAGCAGGTCCAGCGTCCTCGCGATTACCCGCTTCGCGGCGACCGCCAGCCCCAGGCGCGCCGCCTCCAGCCCGTCTGGCGCGCCGACCACCTGGCAGTCGCGGTAGAAGGCGTGGAAGTCCGCCGCCGTCGCCGTCGCGTATGCGGCCAGGCGGTGCGCCGCGCGGCGCTCGCCGGCGGTGCGCACCTCGTTGGGAAGCTCGAGGAGCCGCTGCACCAGCGCCCGCTCACTTGGCTCCGCGGCTGCCCCGAGCGCCTCGGCCGCGGCGGCAGCGACGGCCTCCTCGTCAACGCCGTCTCCCTCCCCGGCCGGCGCCGCGCCCTCGGCACGCGCCTTCCGCAGGATGCTCGCGATCCGGGCGTGCGCGTACTGGACGTAATAGACGGGGTTGTCCTGCGACTGGCTCCTCGCCAGCTCGAGGTCGAGGTCGACCGTGGTCTCGTGGCTCCGCTGGAGCATGAAGAAGCGGGTTGCGTCGGTGCCGATGTCGTCGAGGAGCTCGTCGAGGGTGACGAATGTGCCCTGCCGCTTCGACATCTGGGTCCGCTCGCCGCCTAGCTCCAGGTGGACCATCTGGATGATCTGGGCCTCGAAGTTGTCCGGGTTCTCGCCCAGTGCCGCGAGCGCCGCCCGCATCCTGGGGACGTATCCGTGGTGGTCCGCGCCGAGGACGTCGATGAGGCGCTCGGCACCGCGCTTGAGCTTGTCGTAGTGGTAGGCGATGTCCGGGGCGAAGTAGGTGGGCTCGCCGTCCGACCGCACGATCACTCGGTCCTTGTCGTCCCCGAAGTCTGTGGTCCGCAGCCAGAGCGCGCCCTCGCTCTCATACACGTCGCCGCTCTTCCGCAGGGTCTCGATGGTCGCCTCGAGCTCCCCGCTCTCGTACACGGAGCGCTCCGAGGACCAGGTGTCGAAGCGGACGCCGAAGCGGCCCAGGGTCGCGTCGATCCGCTCGCGCATCGCCTCGATCCCCAGCCGCGCCAGGCCCTCGACGTCATTTGGGTCCGCCCCCGCCTCGCGCAGCTGCTCGGCCAGCTCTACGACGTATTCGCCGCGGTATCCGTCCTCGGGTGGCTCGTCACCGCGCATCCGAGCGGAGATCGACTCCCCGAACTGCCGCACCTGGCGGCCCATGTCGTTCAGGTAGTACTCGCGCTCGACCTCGTGCCCGCCGAAGGCGAGGATGCGGGCGAGCGCGTCGCCGTACGCCGCGTGCCGGCCGCTCGCCGCGTGGAGGGGCCCGGTGGGATTCGCGGACACGAACTCGATCAGCACCCGCTCCGGCCGGTCCGGCGCCCCCCGCCCGAATTCGTTGCCGGCGTCCAGTAGGGCGGCAACGCTCTCCCGGTACCAGCGGTCGGCGAGAAAGAGATTGACGAATCCCGGGCCGGCGACCTCGACGCGCTCCACGGTGTCGCCGAGCCGAGTTCCCAGGTCCTCGCCCAGCCGCTCGGCGATCTGGCGCGGCTGCTCGCCAAGGGCGGGGGCCAGCAGCATCGCGGCGTTCGTGGAGTAGTCCCCGAGGTCGCGCTTGGGCGGCCGTTCGAGGGTCGGGGCAATCGAATCTGCCGCCCCGTCACCCAGCGAATCAGCGGCTGTGCGGATGGTTCCGCGGAGGGTCGCAAGCGGATCGGCCATGGCCGTCCTACGATAGTCCGCTCGTCTCCTCATGCGACTGGCCGTGCTGAGCGACATCCACGCGAACCTGCCTGCGCTCGAAGCCGTACTGGCCGACGTCGAGCGGGCCGGCGTCAGCAAGCTCTGGTGCCTCGGCGACGTGGTCGGCTACGGCGCCCAGCCCGACGAGTGCACCAGCCTCGTGGCCGAGCGCTGCGAGCTGTGTCTGGTCGGCAACCACGACCTCGCGGTGCTCGGCGAGCTCGACATCTCCTCCTTCTCGCCCGCGGCGGCGGCGGCGGTGCGCTGGACGCAGAAGACTGCGGACCCCGGCACGCTCGACTTCCTCCGTGGCCTCGAGCCGGCCGACGAGAGCGGCGAAGTCGCCCTCTACCACGCCTCGCCTCGCGATCCGGTGTGGGAATACGTCCTCTGGCCCGATCAGGCCGCGGAGTGCATCGCCGTCCAGGCAGCGCGGGTGAGCATGATCGGCCACTCCCACGTTGCGCTCTTCTTCGCGATGGGCGAGGACCGGCGCCCAGCGCGCGGCACTTCGATCGAGATGGAGGACGTGGCGCGCGGCGCCCAGGCCGGCGCCGGCACCCGCCTGGACCTCTCGGAGGGACGGTGGCTGATCAACCCGGGCAGTGTCGGCCAGCCGCGCGACGGCGATCCCCGGGCAGCGTGGCTCGAGCTGGACACCGAGGCACCGGAGGTGACCTATCACCGAGTGGAATACGAGATCGATCGGGCGGCCGAAGCGATCGATGCGACCGACCTCCCAGAGCACCTGGCACGGCGGCTCTATGTGGGTCAGTGATGCAGGGCACGGAGCCGGGAGGACGCAGGAATGCACTCACTAGACTCGCCGCGATGCCGGGGCAGAAGCGATTGGCGGGCGCGCTGGCGGTCGCGGCGACAGCCGTGGCCATCTCCGCGTGCGGGTCGAGCAACAGCAGCGACCAGACGATCGACCCGGCGGACGCGAACGAGCTCACGAGTGCATTGAGTGGCGTGGAGTCGGCGGTGGCAAGCGGGAACTGCAAGCGCGCGGAGACTGAAGCGGTGGATTTCGTGGCCGTCGTGAACCAGCTTCCCGACACGGTCGGGACCACGAACAAGGAGGCTCTCCGGAGCGCTGGCGAAAACCTGCAGAAGCTGGCGCAGGACCCCAGCCAGTGCAAGCCGAGCCCGACCGGAGCCTCCGGCCTGCAGGGCGATCAATCGACCAGCACCTCCACCACCACGACCGAGGCCGTGCCCACAACCCCGACCACCACCACGGCAACGACGACGTCGGAATCCGCGCCCGGCAACAGCGGCAACAACCAGGGCGGCGGCCCGCCCACCGGCACGCCTCCTGGCCAGGGCAACACGGGTGGGGGCAGCACGGGCGGTGGTGAGACCGGAGGCGGCGGCTCGGCCGGCGGTGGCGGTGGCACCGGCTCCGGCGGCACGGGCGTCGGTGGAGGCGGGAGCGACTAATGGGCGCCACCGTGATCTCAGGCCGCTACCAGCTGGGCGACCGGCTCGGGTCGGGCGGCATGTCGACCGTCTACAAGGCGATTGACCGGGTGCTCGAGCGCACCGTCGCCGTCAAGGTGCTCGCCGAGCACCTCTCTGACGACGACAAGTTCGTGGCCCGGTTCCGCCGCGAGGCGCTCGCCGTCGCCAAGCTGATCCACCCCAACATCGTCCAGGTCTATGACACCGGGGTTGACGAGGGGCGCCACTACATCGTCATGGAGTACGTCGAAGGCCGCTCCGGCGCCCA
>DASQCL010000112.1:0-7091 GCA_035634715.1 Solirubrobacterales bacterium | reverse complement strand
CGCCGTGGACGATCGTCGCCGGGCCCTGCTCGGGGATGCGCTCGGACAGTCGGCGGTGGACGTCGTCGATCACCTCGAGCTCCCGCGTCTTCGACTTCTCCCACTGGCCGTGCCAGCGGCGGAGCTGGCGGGCGACGTAGTCCTCCTTGCGGCCCAGGTCCCCGACGCCGGCCTCATCTGGATCGACCGCATGGATTGCGACCAGCGTGTCGACCACGCGCTCGCCGATGGCCTTCCGGTCCGCCTCGCCGAAGCTCACCTCCGCCTCGGCCTTGGTGCGCAGGATCGGGCCTTCGACGAAGTCCATGACGTAGAAGGGTGCGCCGTTCACCGACTCGTCCTCGCACAGCGCGACCGCCGGCGCCACAGGCACGTCGGTCCCGGCGAGCGCGGCGATGATCCGGTGCTCGCGGCCCATGTCGTGGGCGGACGCCAGCCGCTTGCCCAGCGGCGGCCGCCTGAGCGCCCAGCGCCTCCCGGCCGAGTCGGTCACACCGTAGGTCAGGTTCGACCGCCCACCCGAGATCCGCTCGAACTCGAGCGGGGGCTGGGCCCCGTCGATCTCGCTCGCAAACCAGGCCTCAAGATTCGCCTGGTCGATAGCCTCGTCCGCCATGGCGCCAGATCCTATGCGGGAAGCGGACGGCCATACCGCTCTCCTCGTCGACTTCGGCGGCGTGCTGACCACCTCGGTCTGGGACAGCTTCGCCGACTTCTGCCGGGAGAAGGACCTCGACGAGGACACCGTCAAGCGACTGTTCCGCGAGGACCCGGAGGCGATGGCCTGCCTTCGAGGCCTCGAGACCGGGAAGATCGCCGAGGATGAGTTCGAGGAGCGGTTCGCCGAGCTCCTCGGCCTCGACGAGGCGGTGGACCTGATCGACAGCATGTTCCGCGGCATGCTCCCGTGCGAGCCGATGGTCAACGCTGTTCGCGCGGCCGCAGAACGCGGTGTGAAGACGGGACTGGTCTCCAACTCGTGGAGCACCTCCCACTACGACAAGGACATGCTCGAGGAGCTGTTCGACACCGCCGTGATCTCCGCCGAGGTCGGCCTCCACAAGCCCCAGCCGGAGATCTACAGGCTCGCCGCCGAGCGCCTCGTGGTGCGTCCGGAGGAGTGCGTGTTCGTCGACGACCTGCGCGAGAACTGCGCGGGCGCCGAGGCCGTGGGCATGACGGCGATCCTCCACCGCGACCCCGCCGAGAGCATCCAGCGCATCGAGGAGCTCTTCGGGATCAAGTTCGCCCCCTAGGCCGAAGCGCTCGGCCATGGTTCCGGTAGGGTCGCCGGCCGTGCCGGTTCTCGTCCGCGGTGGCATCGCAGTGGCCGGGGCGGTTGCTGCGCTCGCCGCGAGCGGCTGTGGCGGCGGGAGCGCCACGACCGTCAGCAAGGCCGTGACCACCGATGCATCGACCACCACGTCGTCCACGATCGGCGTGCCGACCCATGTGTTCGTGATGAATTCGGGCGGCCAGCGGCTCGTGGAACCGAGCGAGTTCACATTCAACGTCGAGGGCGCCGTGGTCGGCGATCACCTGCATTGGACGAACTGGGGCGAGCCGGCGGCCACCGCCGAAGGCCTGTTCTCTGAGCGCAGGTTCTCGAGCAGCAACCGGGTCCATTTCCGGAGCACCCTCAAGCTCACCAAACTTCGGGTCTGCAAGGGCGCCGAGTACTACACGCACGCGGCGGTCTCGGTCCCCTCAAGCCCCACCAGGCCCAGCGTCAA
Source organism: Solirubrobacterales bacterium (assembly GCA_035634715.1). Classification (GTDB taxonomy): domain Bacteria; phylum Actinomycetota; class Thermoleophilia; order Solirubrobacterales; family 70-9; genus AC-56. Next base: position 5,358 of record DASQCL010000112.1, on the reverse strand, counting down.
GCCCCTTCCGACGCCCTGCGGGTGAGGCTCAAGCTTCGAGGAGGGCGTGACCTTGTGCTTAGAGTCGGCCCTTAGAGTCCCGCCGGTGCCGAGCGTCGACGAGCTAGTCCCTCCGGCGGCCGACCTGAAGGTCCTCAGGTCGTTTGCGAGCAAGCGCAATTTCAAGCGGGCAGGCCGGAGATTCCGCAAGGCCGCCAAGGATTTCGGCCTGCAACCCGACGATCGTGTCCTAGACGTGGGCTGCGGGCCGGGTCGCTTTGCCGTCGCCCTGTCCCGCTACCTGAACGAGCAGGGAAGCTACGTCGGTCTGGATGCCTCTCGGGAGGCGATCGATATCTGCAACCGCTTCATCGGATCGAAGCTTCCCCGCTTTGACTTCGTCTGGGCGGAGGTCGTTAACCAGAGGTACAGCGACCAAGCGACTACGCTCGCGTCCGAGTATCGCTTTCCATTCGAGGATGAGTCATTCGACTTCGTCTTCTCGAACTCGCTGTTTACCCATCTCCTGCCAGCCGACGCCAGGCACTACATAGGCGAGATCGGACGGGTGCTCAAGCCCCGTGGGCGGAGCTTTAACACGATCTTCCTGTTGAACGATGAGGCCCGAGGGCTACTTGCTCGCGAGGACCCGACACATGTACTTCCCTACGAGCTGGACGGGGTTGCGCGAGTGAAGGACCGCGAGCGCCCGGAGGCTTGGATCGCGGTCGAAGAGGAGTTCATTCGCGAGGCCCATCGAGCCGCAGGGCTGCGGATCGAAGAGATCCGATACGGAGCTTGGCCGGGTCGCGACACGCCAGGCGTTGGCTTCGGGAAAAAGGACGCGGTCCTGGCAGTCAAGGGGTAGGGACGCGGCGCGGGGCGACCCTGTCGACAGCCTCAGGGTCGACAATCGCCGGGCTAGGCGCCCGCGGCGATCAGCGCCACGCCGGTGAGCGCGACGACCACCCCCGCGCGCTGCGGGGCGGCGAGTCGCTCGCCCAGCACGAACCTCGCGAGCAGCACCGTCACCGCGGAATACAGCGAGCCGGCCACCGCCACCAGTGACAGAAGGCCGTGATTGGTCGCGACGGCGAAGAGGGAGTTCGCCGTGACGTCGAACAATCCGATCGCCACCAGGGAAGGCAGGAGCTCGCGCTCGATGTGCATCGACGGCCGCACGATCGCGGCGGCGACCAGGAGGGTCACGACCCCTCCCGTGCGCGCGGCCACGATCGTCCACGCCGGGCTTGGGCCCGAGGAGAGATCGAGCCCCAGGAAGAAGGTCCCGAACCCGAGGGCGGCAAGCGCTGCAAGGCCGATCGAGAGGCGCCCGGCCGCGCGCCACTCGGGATCGGGCTCGCGTGAGACCAGGACGACGCCCACGATCCCGCCCACAGCGCCGACGGCCTGGATCGGGCCCGGGTGGTCGCCCTGCACCAGGCCGCCGATCACAGGCACCAGCACCCCGAGCGCGCCGATCGTCGCGACCACGGTCACCGAGCCGAGCGCCATCGCCTTGTAGAAGGCCCCCAGGGCCATGACGACGGTCGCTCCGGCGCCGGCGGCGATGAACGTGTCCCGCGTGCTCAGGGAGTCCCCGCCGACGATCAGGGCGACGATCACGGCCAGCACCAGGCCCACCGGCTGGCTCACGAGCAGGACGGTCAGCGCGGACATCCGCCGAGCACGGAGCCCGCCCAGGAAGTCCGACGTGCCCCAGGCGACGCTCGACCCGAGCGCGAGGACTATCCCGAGCATTCGGAATCGCGGCGGAAGAGGCCGGCGAGGCTGAACCGCGCCGCCACGTCCACGGCCCCCGCGGACCTGACGTCGAGTCGGGTCCAGTCTCCGTCCCGCTGGACACAGGCGTCGCCGGCGGTCACCGTCCAATAGGGCGTGTAGTGGATGCGCAAGAGGTACGTGCCGGTGTCCCGGGCGGAGAAGCCGAAGTCCGCTGCCCCGACGGATGTGAGGCGGTCGGCTCCGGGAGCGGGCTCGGAGGGCTCGCCGATCGTCGACACCAGGCCAACGGCACCGCGCACCCGGTACAGGTGCCAGTGGTCGTTCGACCACACCGGGCGCAGGTAGGGGAGGCCGCCGCGGATCAGGTCGCCCTCGTCCTGCGCCAGATAGTCCGGATCGGCGTCCGCCAGGGCGACGTAGCTCACCCCCCGCTCTTGGAGCCATGCGAGATACGAGTCGGCGGTCAGGTTGTCCCCGGTGAAGAGGTCGAAGTCTCCGGACTCGGATTGCCGCAGCCACCCGCGGGCGAGCGAAAAATGCGGCGCAACGTAGTTCGCCTCGTAGCGGTTGCGGGTGGGCGGGACCTCGATCCGGACCGGCTTGCCCTGCGTGACTTGGTCGAGCTCGTCGATGAGCGGCTGGTAGTAGCCGGCGGTCACGGACGGATCGTTCTGCCCGGCGGCGAAGTCCCGCACCGGCGCCACCCACTGCCACCACAAGAGGGGAAGCGCGAGGATCACCAACGCGACGGGGCGCCGGCCCGCGAGGCCCAGCGCCAGCACCGGGCCCCCGAACAGCGAGCCGAGCCGGGCGGCGTTGGCCCCGACCTGGGTGTGGACGATGAAGAGGACGACGCAGACGCCGGCGTAGATCAGGATGCCGGCGCGCAGCACGCGCTCCTCCGGCGGCAGCAGGATGAACGCGGCGGCCGCGAACAGCGGCACCGGCAGGAACGCCGTGAATACGAACGGGAAGTAGCCGCCGGTCGGGAACGCGAGTCCGAGCAGCGCTATCGGCGCGAGCGCGCCGACCGCCAGGAGGGCCCCGAGGCGACGGCGCCCCGTGACGGCGAGCGCGCCGCCGGCGATGGCCACGAAGACGGCCGCCACCGGGCTGCCGAGCCCCGACAGCGCGGCGAGAGCGGTCGCGAGAGCGGCGCGTCCCCGTTGGGCGGCGAGGAGGGCGCCGAGGCCGATCGCCGTCCCGAGGGCGAAGGTGAGGCGGTTCGCCATCAGCATCGTCGCCGTCGCGGCCCCGAACCACAGGATCCCGAGCCACGCGCGGTCCTCGTAGCGCCGGTACGCGATGGCCGCGAAAAGGGCCGCGCAGGCGACGACGGCGATCGCGCCGACCAGGCGCGGCCCGAGCCAGGCGCCGAGGGGCGGGAAGAGGACGCTGTAGGTCAGCAGGTAGTGGCCCGCGTACCAGTAGTTGTTCCAGAGCAGGAAGCCGTTCGCGTCGAAGAGGTCGGCGCGGAACGTCTGCGCCGCGAGGTCGACGGTGGACGGTTCGAGGATGAGGTAGACGACGGCGAGAATCGCCGCCGCGACCACCCCGCTGGAGAGGCGGACGCGGCTAGCCGCGTGCGTACTCAACGCGGATCTGCTTGCCCTTGAGCTTCGTGCCCTCGAGCCGCTCGAGCGCCTGCTCCGCGTGCGCCGCATCGAGCTCCACGAACGAGAACCGCTCCAGGACGCGGATCGGCCCGATCGCGTCCTCCGGGATCACGGCCCCCTCCGTCAGCGCCCAGCGGACGTCCTCGTCGTCGATGCCGCTGCGCTTGCCGCGGTTGATGAACAACTTGACATCTCTATCGCCGGGCGCTACCCGGTCCGTATCGCCATCGGCGCCATCGGCGTCGCGCCCGGCGGAACCGCTGTCGCCGGGCACTACCTGGTCCGTATTGCCCTCGGCACCTCCATCGGCGCGCCCGGCGGCCTCCTCGGGACGGGGTTCCTGCTGCTCCGCTTCACCCTCGGCCGCGTTGTCCGGGAGGCGTTCCCGGCGCCTCTTCTCCTCCTGAGCCGGCTTCTCGTGCTTGTGGCGCCGCGGGCGGGGGGCGTGCTCCAGGCGTTCCTCCGGAGGTTCCCACTCGCCGATGCTGGTCTTGACCTCGCGCTCGATCCGATCGATCTCCGGGCGCTGGGCCGGAGTCACGAAGGTGATCGCCCGGCCGGTTCGGCCAACGCGGCCGGTCCGGCCGATGCGGTGGACGTAGGTCTCGCTGACATCGGGGACGTCGTAGTTGATGACGTGCGTGACGTGCTCGATGTCGAGGCCGCGGGCGGCGACGTCGGTGGCCGCGAGGATGCGCAGGCGGTGGTCCTTGAACGAGAGCATCACCCCGTCTCGCTGGCCCTGGCTCATGTCGCCGTGCAGGGCCTTGACGCCGAGCCCGCGGGCGCGCAGCGTCTCGTCGAGCTTCGCCGTGCCGATCTTGGTTCGGCAGAAGATGATCGCCTGCTCGGGCTCCTCCGCCCGGAGCACCTCGATCAGCCGGTCGACCTTCTCGCGGGCCGGGACCTCCACGTACGCCTGCTCGATCGCGTCGACGGTGAGCTGCTTCGGCGTGACCCTGATGGTCACCGGGTCGTACATGTAGCGATCGGCGAGCCGCTCGATCGGCGGCGGAATCGTCGCCGAGAACAGCGACGTCTGTCGCCCTGAGGGGGACATGCGCAGGATGCGCTCGACGTCGTCGATGAAGCTGAGATCGAGCATCTCGTCGGCCTCGTCCAGGACGACGTAGCGGGCCGAGCTCAGGTCCAGGGAGCCGCGGTTGACCAGGTCGAGCGTCCTGCCGACCGTCGCGACCACGACCTGGGCCGCCTGCCGCAGGCGGGACTGCTGCGTAGCGACGGCCTGGCCGCCGAACACCGCGATGACCTCGATGGTTGGCAGGTGCTCGGCGTATGCGCGCAGGGCCTGGGTCACCTGGATGCAGAGCTCGCGGGTGGGCGTGAGGACGAGCGCCTGGGTGTTCCGGCTCTCCGGATCGAGGTACTCGAGCAGCGGCAGGCCGAACGCGGCAGTCTTGCCGGTCCCGGTCTGAGCCTGGCCGATCACGTCATGGCCGGCCAGGAGCTCAGGGATCGCCTGCTCCTGAATCGCGGTCGGGTCCTCGTAGCCGAGCTCGTCGAGCGTCTGGATGAGGGCCTCGGACAGGCCGAGATCGCGGAACGAGGTCATCGCGGCACTACCCCGCGGCCCCGACGGCGCGCATCTCGGTGAACACCCTGCTCGGCTCGTCGCGATCGCCGTGCTGGTCGTCGGCGATCACGTGGGTCACCGCGTTGATCAGCGCAAGATGGCTGAACGCCTGGGGGAAATTCCCGAGCTGAGCCCCACTGGTCGGCTCAATCTCCTCCGCATAGAGGCCCAGCGCGGTCCCGTTCGAGACCAGCCGCTCGCACAGCTTGCGCGCCCGCTTCCGCTCTCCGATCTCCGAGAGGGCGGAGACCATCCAGAAGGAGCAGATCGTGAACGTCCCCTCCCTCCCGCTGAGCCCGTCGTCGGTCTCGTCCACCTTGTAGCGGAGGACGAGACCGTGCTCGGTGAGCTCGTCCGCGATCGCGAGCACCGTTGCCTGGACACGCCCGTCCTGGCAGGGCAGGAAGCGGATCAGCGGGATCA
>DASQCL010000111.1:0-10558 GCA_035634715.1 Solirubrobacterales bacterium | reverse complement strand
GCCGTCGCCGATCCGCTCGCCGTTGTAGAGCATCGGAGCCTCGTCCTTCTCCCCCTCCCCGATCACGACGAGCCCGTCCATGGGCACGGTGTCGAGCAGGAGCCGCATGGCGTCCACAGCAGCCTGATCCGCCTGCTCCTTGTCGCCGCGGCCGACCCAGCGCGCAGCGGCGAGCGCCGCGGCCTCGGTGACGCGCACCAGCTCCAGCGCCAGGTTTCGATCGGGCTTGGACGTCTCCCGCAGGTCCTGCGAGATGACGCTGCTCTCCTCAGCCGCCATGGCCCAGAGCCTAGGCGATGAGGGTCAAACCGTGCCCGGGGCCTTGCGTTGTCGTCGCTGCCCGGCCTGCGAGCGCAGGAATCCCGTCGCCGCGATCGCGATCGTGCACAGGAGGGCGATCCAGTAGCCGTAGTCGAGGCTGACCCCCACCTCCGCAGGACCGCTTCCCGGCTTGTCGATGATCCCGTTGTAGCCGATCAGGACCATCATCGTGAAGCCGACCACCATGGTCATCTCGCCCGGCGCCCAGGACAGCTTGTGCCCCCGGACGATGATCCACGCGAGGATCAACGGGGAGAGCGCCCCGGCGATCAGGAACCACCGCATGATCGGGAACGTGTTGAACCCCGTACAGCTGAAGTTGCCCTTGCCGCAGATGAACGCGTTCGGGTCATAGCTCGGGTTGCCCGGGGCCCGGGAAACGGTGTGCTCCAGCGTGTACCAGGGCAGGAACAGGAGGCTGACGATCAAGAGAATCGCCGCCGTGCCGCCGACCAACACCCGGTTGCGGTCGAGACGCGAGAAGTCCATCGGGTTCGACTCTAACCCAGGTTTCCACCCGGCGCGACGGATGCATCAACGGATAGGGTCGGCCGGTGAACCGCTGGGGCCTCACCCTCCCACTCCCCCAACTGCCATTGCGCGACCACGCCGACCTGGTCCGTCGCGCGGAGGCGGCCGGCTACACCGACCTGTGGAGCGGCGAGACCAACGGCCCCGACGGGTTCACGCCGCTGGCGGCGGCCGCGACGTGGACCGAGAGCGCGCGGCTCGGGACCGGAGTGGTCGGTGTCTTCACCCGCGGGCCGGCGCTGCTCGCGCAGCAGGCCGCGGCGCTCGCGGATCTGTCTGGCGGGCGGTTCGCGCTCGGCATCGGCGCATCGTCGGACCGGATCGTCGAGGGCTGGAACGACATGCCCTTCTCGAAGCCGCTGACGCGGATGGCGGAGACCGTCGACTTCCTGGACGCCGCCTTCGCCGGCGAGCGAACCACGACGGGCTTCAAGCTCGAGCAGGTGCCTGCCGAGCCGCCGCCGATCATCCTCGCGGCCCTGCGGGGCAAGATGCTTCGCCTGGCGGTCGAGCGTGCCGCCGGAGCATTCACCAACTTCCTCCCCCTGGCCGGCCTGCCGCGAGTCGCGGAGCAGCTCCAGGGAGCGCCCGAGGGGTTTGAGCTTCTCTGCCGGTTCTTCTGCATCCCCGGCGAGCGCAGCCAGGTCGAGCCGCTGGCGCGGTTCATGTTCGCCTCGTACGCCACGGTGCCGGTCTACGAGGCCTTCTTCCGCTGGCTCGGCTACGGCGAGCAGATCGACGACATGGTCGCGGCGTGGGCCGCGAAGGACCGCGAGGCGGCGATCGCAGCCGCGCCCTGGGAGGTGATCGAGGACACGTTCATCTTCGGGTCTCCGGAGGAGATGCGGGAACGCCTCCAGGCCTACGTCGCCGGGGGCATCACGCTGCCGATCCTCACGCCGATCACGATGCCCGACCGGATGGGCGACCTGATCGAGCGGCTTACGCCGCAATAAATGCCGGCGGCCAGCCGCCGGGTCGCGTCAGGCGCGGGCGGCTAGAGAGAGCGCGTACAGCCCGTCCGGGTCCGTCCACCAGCCGGCCATCTCGAGGCCTGACTCGCGGTAGATGCCCTCGAGCCCCTGGCGCGCGAACTTGGTCGAGATCTCGGTGCGCATCTCCTCGCCGCGGTCGAAGGCGACCTGCATGTCGAGCGCCTCGACGTCGACCACCTGCCTCGCCAGGGACCGCAGCCGGATGTCCACCCAGAGGTTCTCCTCGTCCCAGAAGGCGACGTGCTCGAAGGCGTCGAGGTCGAAGTTGCATGCCAGCCGGTCGTTGAGGACGGCGAGCACGTTCTTGTTGAACTCCGCTGTGACCCCCTCCGAGTCGTTGTAGGCGGCCTCCAGGGTCGCCCGGTCCTTGACGAGGTCCGTGCCGAGCAGGAAGTGATCGTCGTCCCCGAGCAGGTTCGCCACCCGCGCCAGGAAGCTGGCACGCTGGGCGGGCTCGAAGTTGCCAATCGTGCCGCCCAGCAGGGCGATCACCCGCGGGCCGCCGAGAGGCATCCGCTCGAGGTCACGCTCGAAGTCGCAGACGAGGCCGTGGACGGTGATCGCGTACTCCGAGGCAATCGCCCCAGCCGTCTCGCGGGTGATCTCCTCGGAGATGTCCACCGGCGCGTAGGCGTCGAGGCAGCCGGCGTCCCGCATCGCGTCGAGCAGCACCCGGGTCTTGGCGGCGGACCCCGACCCCAGCTCGATCAACGTCGCCGGGTCGCCCGCCGTCGAGACGATCTCGGCGGAGTCACGCTCGAGGATCTCCCGCTCGCAGCGGGTCGGGTAGTACTCGGGCAGCTCCGTGATCTGCTCGAAGAGCTCGGACCCCCGCTCGTCGTAGAAGTACCGCGGCGAGAGCTCCTTGAACGGCTTGGTCAGCCCGGCGCGGACGTCGGCGGCCATCCCGGACAGCGGCCCGCCCGGGGCCAGGTGCACGTCGACCGTGATCTGTGGTGTGGACGGGTTGGTCACGTGGCGTCCTTCGCGCAGCGTAGCCCGGCGAAGATCTGGCGCCGTTGCGGCAGGTCCCAGTTGCGGAAGGTGGTCCTGACGACGTTGCGCCGTGCGGCCCAGGCGCCGCCGCGAAGCACCTTGTAGGTGTCGCCGAAGAAGACCTCCGAGTACTCCGGATAGGGGAACGCCTCGAAGCCGGGATAGGAGAGGAAGTCCGAGGAGGTCCACTCCCAGACGTCACCAAGCATGTGGAGCGCCCCGCAGTCCGAGGGAGCGTCGGCGTAGGCGCCGACGCGCGACGGCCCGAACGCGAGCTGGTCGAGGTTGGCGCGATCGGCGTCGGCGCCGCGGGCCGCCGCCTCCCACTCCTGCTCCGTGGGCAGGCGCTTCCCGGCCCACCGTGCGAACGCGTCGGCTTCGTGCCAGGACACGTGGATCACAAGCTCGGCGGGATCGACCGGCTCGCGGCGGCCCATCGGGGTGCGCACCCACCAGTCACCGTCCGCCTCCCAGTACATCGGGGGCTCGGTGCCCGTGTCGCTCACGAACTCGGCGTACGCGCGGTTGGTCACGGGAGTGCGGTCGATCAGGAACGCATCGATCTCGACCGTGTGGCGAGGGCGCTCGTTGTCGTACGCGAAGCCGTCGGGACCTGCGCCGAGCTCGACGGCCCCGCCCTCCACCAGCACCATGTCCGGGCCGTCGCTCGCCGCCGGGTCGGGCGCCGGCGGCTCGACCACCTCGACGGGCTCGTAGCCGTCGACCATCTGGATCAGCTGCAGCATCGTCTCGGTGTGCTGGTGCTCGTGGGCGATCAGGAGCTCGTAGACGAACCCGCCCGCCAGGAGCGGGTCGTCCGCCTCGAGGTCGACCCCGTCCAGCACGTCGAGCGCACGCTCGCGGACGTCCTCGAGATAGGAGCGAAGGTCGTCGCCCCGCAGGATCGGCAGCTCGTTCCTCGTCGCGCGCGGGTTCTCGATCGCGTCGTAGAGGCGGCCCAGCTCACCGTGCAGCGGCTCCCTCCCGCCGACCGTCTGCACCAGCCACAGCTCCTCGAAGTTCGCGATGTGGCCCATGTCCCAGGCGAGGGGACTGAGGATCGGCGAGTAGACCGTGTTGAGCTCGGAATCGGACAGCGGCGCAAGCAGCTGGAGGGTCCGCCCGCGAGCCTCCTCCAATCGCCGTGCGACTTCGTCCCTGGTGCTGAGCTGAGCCGGCGCCGAGATGGAGGCAGGCTACCGAGTCCCGTCTGCGGCCTTGATGGAGCGCCGCTCGACCCGCAAGGACATATGCTCCCGCGCCGTGCAGATCGAGGGTGCAAGCGCTCTGGTGGTGGGGGGCGCCTCCGGCCTGGGGGCGGCGACCGCGCGCGCCCTGCACGCCGCCGGCGCCTCCGTGGTGATCGCCGACCTCAATGCCGAGAAGGGCGATGCGCTCGCCGGCGAGCTCGGCGATCGGGCGAGCTTCGTCGAGGCGAACGTGATGGAGCCCGAGCCGGTCCAGGCCGCGGTCGACGCCGCGGCTGGTGCGGAGGGCGGCCTGCGGATCTCCGTCTGCTGCGCCGGCATCGGCTGGGCGCAGCGCACCGCCGGCAAGCAGCCTCACGACCTCGAGCTCTTCCACAACGTGATCAAGGTGAACCTGATCGGCACCTTCAACGTGCTTCGCCTCGCGGCACAGGCCATGGTCGACAACGAGCCCGACGCCGAGGCCGAACGCGGCGTCTGCATCAATACGGCCTCGATCGCAGCCTACGACGGCCAGATCGGCCAGGTCGCCTACTCCGCCTCGAAAGGCGGCATCGTCGGACTGACGCTGCCCGCCGCCCGCGACCTCGCCAGCCGGGGGGTGCGCGTCGTGACGATCGCGCCGGGCCTGTTCGACACGCCGCTCCTCGCGGCCCTGCCCGAGGAGGCCCGCGCCGAGCTGGGCCGCCAGATCCCCTTCCCGAGCAGGCTCGGCCTTCCCGACGAGTACGCCGCGCTCGCCCGCCACGTCGTCGAGAACACGATGCTGAACGGCGAGACGATCCGCCTCGACGGCGCCCTGAGGATGGCGCCGAAGTGACGGAAACCGATCGGCTGCTCGAGAACGCGCGCGCCTACGCCGAGGACTTCGACGGCTCGGATCTGCCCGCGCCGCCGTCGAAGCGGGTCGCCGTGCTCGCCTGCATGGACGCTCGCCTGATCCCCAGCCGCGTTCTGGGGCTCGATGAGGGTGAGGCCCATGTCATCCGCAACGCCGGGGGCGTGGTCACGGAGGACGCGATCCGGTCGCTCTCGCTGTCCCAGCACATGCTCGGCACCGAGGAGATCGTTCTCATCCACCACACGGACTGCGGCCTGCTCAAAGTCACTGACGAGGAATTCGCCGCAAAGCTCGAGGAGGAGACCGGCCGGCGCCCCGAGTGGTCGGCCGAGGCCTTCTCGGACCTGGAGCAGGACGTGCGCGACTCGATCGCCCGCCTGAAGGCCAGTCCCTTCATCCCGCGTAAGAACAGCATCAGGGGCTTCGTCTACGACGTGAAGACTGGCGAGCTGCGCGAGGTCGGCTAGGACCGTGGACGGTCAGCCGACCCCCGCCTCGCGGAGCCATTCGGCGACGTCGTGCGGCGGCTCGCCGTGGAAGTAGAGGCGGCTCGCCTCTCGGAGCACGTGCTCGCGGTGGTGGTGCTCCTGATCCGGATTGGTGGAGAGCCAGATCGCCGCAGCCACGGTCATCTGAGCCGCGGGTGTGTCCTGATCGGGGTCGATCCCCTTCTCGACGCTCGCAAGCGTCTCCTCGAAGTCGTCGACCGTGGTGACCGGACGGTCGTCGTCCTCGAAGGCGTCGATCATCCCGCGGACGCCGGCATCGCCGCCGTTCGGGTCGCAGATCGCCGCCGCCTCGAGCACGGCCTCGGAGACGGAGGGGATCGGCTCTCGTTCACCCCTGCTCATCACGCCCCATCTTGCCACTGGCCCGTCCTACGTGCCCTGATCCTCCGGGTCCCGGTAGACCGGCTTGTCCCACGGCGGGGTGATCGCGAATCGCGTGGCGAATGCCCGGTCGCCGAGGGTCTCGATCGGGATCAGCTTCAGGCGGGATGCCGGCGTCCAGCGCGTACGCGCCGGGGGGACCGTGAGGCGGTGCGGCAGCTTCGCGCGGGGGCGGCGGCCGCTTGCCAGCGAGTAGGCGTCGACGCCCAGGTCGGCGCCGGCGTGGCCCACCCTGCGGATCGAGAGGTGGCGGCTCTCGTGGACGTGGCCGGCATGGCTGCCGCCTGAGACGAACAGCTTGCCGGTGCTGCGATCCCATGCCGAGCGGGAGACGAGGCCGGTATCCGAAGGCCAGCTCATCGGCCCGCCGTTGTAGTTGTAGCCATAGTGCGAGGTGGCGCGGCTCTCGACCCCCTCCGGCGTCACGCGGACCTGGCCGCCCTCCCAGTCGTCCTCGTGGTGCTCCACGCCGCCGGGCACCACTCCCCCGAGCCAGGTCGAGTCCTCGTAGTAGAGCCAGTACTGGATGTAGAGGTTCCCCGAGCGCCCGCCGCCGCAGTCGTAGCCCTTGACAGTGCTCTCGGCGCGAGCGAGAGAGGTCCGGCAGTCGACGACGTGGACGAACGCCGCGGCCGGCGCGCCCGTGTCCGAGCGCCAGACCGGGCCCGAGTCCGGCCCGTTGCCGCAGGCCTTGCCGTGACAGGAGCGGAAGTCGACCGGGAGCGCCGTCATCCCCTCCTCGTAGACGATGCGGGGCGCGTTTCGCTCCACCTCCCCCGCGAGCTCCGGGCCATAGGCGGCGAGCAGGTCGCCGCTCGAGCCGCACAAGGCATCGATGCCCGCGGCGCACAAGAGCCGCTCCGCGATGGCCCGAGCGAACAGGCCGCCCGGCAGGCCCGACCCCACGGCGGCGAGCAGGCCGGCCAGGAGCGCCGCCACAACCAGCAACAGCCCGACCCATTCGACCGTCGACTGACCGTCCTGCCCGGCGAGCCGTCTCGAGCATCGGGCGCGCATGTCCCGACACTAGGAACCGTGCAGCCGCACGTGGCGCGGCAATGTGCCGGATGGGTGACGGGTTTGAGTCAGCTGCCCGGAGGGCGGTCGTTCGCGCTGCCGGGACCGCCCGCACGCTACGGTGAGCCCATGCCATCGGAGCGGGTGCTGCGCACGATCGCAGGGGCATTGGCGCTCGCCGGCATCGGCGTCGCGCTCTACATCGCCATCGCCGACTCCGGCGGCGGCTCGCCTCAGTGCCTCGCGGGCGGGCACGGCTGCGAGACGGTCGCCAAGAGCCACTACTCCCACATCGCGGGGATCAACGTCGCCGTCTTCGGCATCGTCGGCTACGTGCTGCTAGTGGCGGCCGCCCTCCTGCCCGGCGACACCGCGCGCATCGGCGGCCTGGCGGTCTCCCTGGTCGGCTTCGGCTTCAGCGTCTACCTGACCTATCTCGAGCTGTTCGTGATCAACGCGATCTGCCAGTGGTGCGTCGCTAGCGCCGTCCTGATGACGCTGCTGTTCGTCGTCAGCGCCCTGCGGGCGTTCGGCTACGTGGGCGCCGAGCTCACGGCGCAACCCTTGCCCGCTCACGCCGACGAGCCGTAGTCAGGTGGACCGCACCCGCGCCCGGCAGATCGCGAGCGGCGTCGCCTTCCTCGCCGTCTGCGCGATCGCGGTCCTGATCGTCGTCAGCCAGACGGGCGGCGGGTCGGGGGGCGACACCAACCTCGAGGACGTCGGCCTCGTCGAGCAGCAGCTTCACGGGATCCCCCAGCACGACACCGTCCTCGGCGATCCGAAGGCGAAGGTGAGGGTGATCGAGTACGGCGACCTCCAGTGCCCGGTGTGCAAGGGCTTCTCGGAGTCGGTCGCGCCCGAGCTCATCGACCAGGTCGTGCGCAAGGGCACCGCGAGCTACGACTTTCGCCAGTGGCCCGTGATCGGCGACGCGCCGCACACGCAGTCGACCCTCGCCGCGAAGGCGGCGCTCGCGGCCTCCGAGCAAGGGCGCTACTGGAACTACATCGAACTCTTCTACCGTAACCAAGGCGCCGAGGAATCGGGGTACGTCACCGAGCCGTTCCTGACGGCGATCGCCAAGGGCGCCGGCGTCTCCGACATCCCGCGGTGGAACCGCGATCGCAGCTCGAGCAGGTGGAGCGCCGCCCTCGCGCGGACCAACGCCGAGGCGGGCAAGCTCGGGTTCGCGGGCACCCCGTCGTTCGTGGTGGAGGGCCCGGGAGGACGGCGCACGCTGACGGTCCCAAGCTTCGGCGACATCCAAGCCGCGATCCAGGCGGTCGAGTGACGAAGCCGGCGAGATAGAGTCGCGCCGTGGCCGACCGAGGGGACTCTCAGCCGCAGAAGAAGGAGACCAACTGGAGGGCCTGGGGGCTCGGCGTCCTCATCCTGCTGGTCCTGATCTTCATCGCGCAGAACTCGCAGACCGTGAAGATCAAGTTCCTCTTCTTCGACGCGTCGATGCCCCTCATCTTCGGCCTCCTCATCGCCGTGATCCTGGGGGTGCTGATCGGGTACATCGGCCCGATCGTCCGTCGCCATCAGCGCGACGAGCAGCCGCCTCGGGAATAACAGACGGACGAGCTAGAGGTTCTCGATCTCCGCGGCGATGTCAGCCGCGGCCTGCTTCGCGTCCGAGAACAGCATCGATGTCTTCTCGTGGTAGAAGAGGTCGTTGTCGATTCCCGCGAAGCCGGGGCTCAGCGAGCGCTTGATGACGATGACCTGCTGGGCCTCGTCGACCTCGATGATCGGCATCCCGGCGATGGGCGAATCCGGATCGTCCTTGGCGGCGGGATTGGTGACGTCGTTGGCGCCGATCACGACCGCGACGTCCGTGTGCGGCATCTCCGGGTTGACCTCGTCCATCTCCTTGAGCTTCTCGTAGGGGACGTCGGCCTCGGCGAGCAGCACGTTCATGTGGCCCGGCATCCGCCCCGCGACCGGGTGGATGGCGTAGTTCACGTTGACCCCCTTCTTGCCGAGCTCGTCCGCCATCTCCTTGACGGCGTGCTGGGCCTGCGCTACCGCCATCCCGTAGCCCGGCACGATCACGACCGAGTCGGCATAGGCGAGCTTGATCGCCGCGTCCTGCGCGCCGATCGACGTCACCGGCCGTTCCTCCGTCGCGGCTCCGCCCGTCGGCGTCGCCCCGAAGCCCGCGAACAGGATGTTGCCGATTGAGCGGTTCATGGCAGTCGCCATCGCCGTGGTCAGGATGGTGCCCGAGGAGCCGACGAGCGTCCCGGCCACGATCAGGACGGTGTTGTCGAGCGCGATTCCGGCGGCGGCTGCCGAGAGCCCCGTGAATGCGTTCAGCAGCGAGATGACGACCGGCATGTCCGCGCCCCCGATCGGGAGCACGAAGAGGTTCCCCAGAATGGCCGCGGCGATCAGGACGGCGATGAACAGGCCCTGGGACGGACCGGAGTTGTGATCGAGCCCGAGCACGATGCAGGCCGCGACTATCCCGGCGAGCAGTAGCGCGTTGAGGACCTGTTGCCCCGGGATCTTCATCGGCTGTCCGCTGATCAGACCCTGGAGCTTCCCGAAGGCGATGTTCGACCCCCAGAAGGAGATCGAGCCGACCACCATCGAGAACAGCGTCGGAATGAAGGCGTCGAGCGGGATCGCCTCGCCGAGCGCGAGGTCGTGACGAAACTCAGCCCAGGCGATGAGCGCAACCGCGCCGCCGCCAAGCCCGTTGTACAGGGCGACCATCTGCGGCATCGCGGTCATCTGCACACGCCGCGAGGCGACCACACCCACGATGGTGCCCGCCACCAGCCCGATCGCGATCAGCCCCCAGTTGCCGATGCCCTTCAGCGCCAGCGTGGTGGCGACCGCGATCAACATGCCGGCCGCCGCGATCATGTTGCCCTGCCTGGCGGTGGTCGGATGCGTCCCGCGCCGGATCCCGATGATGAACAGCGAGAACGAGACGATGTAGCAGGCCTGGACGAAGGCCGACTGCGGATCGAGCGCGGCGACGAGAGGCATGGTCACTCCTTCTCGCCGTCGCCGGTCTTCTTCTCAGCCGGCTCTTCCTTCTTTGGCTTGCGGACGAACATGCCCAGCATGCGGTCGGTGACCAGGAACCCGCCGACGATGTTGATCGTCCCGAAGAAGATCGCGATGGTGCCGATCAGGTTGTCGAGCCAGAAGTTGGAGAGGCCGACGACGATCAGGCCGCCGAGCAGCACGATGCCGTGGATCGCGTTGGTCTGCGACATCAACGGCGTGTGCAACGTCGTCGGGACCTTGGAGATGACCTCGAAGCCGACGAACGCGGCGAGGACGAAGATCGTGATCTCGGTGATCAGGGGCATCAGCCGCTCACCCCGGCGGCCTCGCGGGCCCGCTCGTTCTTGATCTCACCTTCGTGAGTGAGGCAGGCGCCGGCGACCACCTCGTCGTCGAAGTCGATGTTCAACGCGCCCTCCTCGCTCACCAGGAGCTTCAGCAGGTTCTCGACGTTCTTTGCATAGAGCTGTGACGCGTGGGTGGCCATCTCGCTCGGCAGGTGGAGCGGAGCGATGATCTTGACCCCGTTCTCGATCACGGTCTCGCCTGCCTTCGAGAGCTCGCAGTTGCCTCCGGACTCGCCTGCCAGGTCGATGATCACCGAGCCGGGCTGCATGTTGCGAACGGCTTCTGCGGTGATCAGCAGCGGCGCCTTGCGGCCGGGGACGAGCGCGGTCGTGATGATCACGTCCTGCCTCGCCGCGGCCTCGGCGAGCGCCTCGCGGACCT
>DASQCL010000110.1:0-7843 GCA_035634715.1 Solirubrobacterales bacterium | reverse complement strand
GGGATCTCGATCAACGGGGCATTCGCCTCGCACACACCAGCATCGGGGTGCGGATCCACCGAGACGCTGACCACGGGAGGAAGCTTTCAGATCACCGACGGACAGGACGTCATCTTCGGAAGCGGGGAGCCCACCATTAGCGGGTATTACTTCGTCTACGGGCTCTACTCGCGGTAGCTCTGCGCCGGGCTCGGCGCCGCGCGGTCCAGCACCATCAGATCTGCCGGCCAGGTCCGTGTGATTGGCTGCGGGCTTGGGCTCGTCGTGCCGCTACCGTTGATCGCATGACGATCGAACGCATGGATCACGTGGGCATCGTGGTCGACGACCTCGCCGCCGCGACGGCGTTCTTCGTCGAGCTCGGACTCAAGCTGCAGGGCGAGGGATCGGTCGAGGGCGGTTGGGTGGACCGCGTGGTGGGTCTCGAGGGCGTCCGCTCGGAGATCGCGATGTTGGAGACCCCTGATGGCCACGGACGGCTCGAACTGTCGAAGTTTCACGCCCCGTCGGGCCGGGGCGGCGACCGGCACGCGCCGGCGAACACTACGGGCATCCGCCATGTCACATTCGCGGTCGACGACATCGACGCCGCGGTCGCAAGCGTGCGAGCGCGCGGCGGGGAGCTCGTTGGCGAGGTGGAGAACTACCAGGACATCTATCGGCTCTGCTATGTCCGCGGCCCGGCCGGGATCATCGTCGAGCTGGTAGAGCAGATCGGCTGAGGGCTCCGGCCGGCCGCCAACCGCCTCGCCAGCGTCAGTGGTCGTCCCGAGGCAGGAGCCTCGAACGAGACACTGCCTCTACCTTGGAGCGACTGTGACCCTCTGGTAATCCGCCGGGGCCACCACCGCCGCTCGCACTCCCAGTCCGGAAACCTGGCCCGAGGAAAAATCCCGATCAGCGATCCTCGATCTCCTGCTGGCGTAGCTCGATCCGCCGGATCTTGCCGGTCAGGGTCTTGGGTAGGTCGTCCACGAATTCGATCCTTCGCGGATAGGCGTATGCCGACAGGTGCCCCCTGACGAAGGTCTTGATCTCGCCGGCGAGTTCCTCGGACGGCTGGTGCCCTTCGCCCAGGACCACGAACGCCTTGACGACGTGCCCTCGCTTGGCGTCGGGGGAGGCAACTGCGGCCGCCTCACGGACAGCGGGATGCTCGATGCAAGCAGACTCGACCTCGAATGGGCCGATCCGGTAGCCGGCGGAGATGATCACGTCGTCGGCCCGCCCGGCGTACCAGTAGTAGCCGTCTTCGTCCTCCTGCGCGGCATCCTTGGTGTGGAACCACGCGCCGCCGAAGGTCTCCTCGGAGGCCTCCGGGTTTTTCCAGTAGCCGAGCGGGTAATGCGGGTTCGACCTTGCACGGAGGCAGATCTCGCCCCGCTCTCCTTGTGGGACCTCCTGCTCATCCTGGTCGAGGATGTCGACCTCCCAGCCCGGCATGGGCTTGCCCATGGAGCCCTCGCGAACCTCCATGAATGGGAAGTTCGCGCACAACGGATAGGACTCCGTGAGCCCGTAGTAGTCGAGCACCGTGACCCCGTATTGCTCACGAAACCAACGGATCGCCTCGGGATTCAGCGGCTCGCCCGCGGAGCAGACGATGCGGAACTTCTGCGGGTAGCGCTCGCCCGCGTCGTCGATCGCCATCATCGCGCGCATCGCGGTGGGGGTGGTGAACACGTTCGTGACTCCGTGCTTCGAGAGCACCTCGAGCTGCTTCGCGGGGTCGAACCCGCCCTCCCGCGCATAGACGAACTGGGTGGCGCCGAGGCGCCATGGTCCCAGCAACGGGGCGATCCCGGCCGCCCAAGCCCATTCCCCCATTCCGTGGAAGAGCTCGCCGTCACGAACATCGTGGCAATAGACGAACTCCTCGTGGGCCAGGATGTAGCGGTGGGCGTGGAGGATCCCCTTCGCGAGCCCAGTGGTGCCGGACGAGTAATAGAGCTGTGCCGGGTCGTCGGCGGCCGTGTCGACGGTCTCGGCGTGGTCGTCGACGCCGGCCAGAAGTCCATCGTCGAGGATCACGACCTCGTCAACGAGCTCATCGGGCATTCGGTCAGCCTGATCGCGCGAGCACACGATCAGCTTCGGCTGTGAGTCCGCCACCCGATGCCGGATGCCCTCGTCACCGTAGAGCACCGACATCGAGAGGAGGATCGCACCGATCTTCCAGGTCCCAAAGAAGATCGCTGCGGTCTCGGGCGACGCAGGGGCGACGACTGCGACGCGGTCGCCGCGCTGTACCCCGTGCGCGCGCAGGACGTTCGCGGCCCGTGCGGCGAGCGACTGCATCTCCCCCCACGTCGCATGGCGCTTGGTGCCCCGGAAGTCCTCGAACACCATCGCCAGCTTGTCGCGGGGGTGCTTGTCGCAGACGTCCGCTGCGATGTTGTAGCGGGGCGGGACCTCCCATCGGTGCTCCCCGCAAGCCTTCTCGTAGGACCTTGCCGTCGTCGTCCTCGTGCTCATGGCTTCTAATCCGGTTGCGCCGCTCCTCGAAGTGTCCTACACGGAGCTGAATTGACAAGGCGAAGGGCGCGGCTGGTTTCGAACCAGTGACCTCTCGCGTGCTTAAGCAGAGCGCAAATGCAGAACTCCCCCAATCGAACGGAATCACGGTGGCGCTGGCTGGTCGGCCTCACGGGGCGCCTGGCGCTGTGGATGGCGGCTGGTGCGGCCCTAGAATTGCCGGTAGGAGGTACGGTGAAGGATGAAGCCGTGGCCGTCGCGGTTGTGACAGCGCAGGCCGTTGCCGTGACGACATCTCACGCCGACCCGGGACCAAGAGCGGCCCTTCCGGAGTCTCTCTGGCCTACCTCCGCAATCGAGGAATGGACAGCCGCGGCGCTGACTGATCTTTGACCGTCCACGTGCGTGAAGTTCAATGAAGCCGTAGTTCCGTGGTCCCGATGGAAGGGCATTCGCGAAGCAGCCCATGCCCCCCTCGGACAGGCGATTGACGCCACAGAGGCCTGGCGCGGTCGAGAACTTCACCACCTTTGACGGCTTCGCGTGAGCGGCAGCCGTCGCGAAGAGGGCGATAAGTACGACAATCACTGAGGCGACCCGCTTCACGCCTATCGCGAATCTACACCCGCCGCAGTGGGGACGTCAATTCGTCTTTCGGAATGCCATCCAGGCTCAAGCCTCACTCGCAGCCCGTGGGAGGCCGCGGAGGGCAGGGGAGTCGGTGATGCCGCGTCCTTCGCCGGTCTGCCTCCGCCGCCTCCGCCGAACCCGAGGTATAGCCCGCCAGCCAAGGTCAGCGAAGCGAAACTCGGCGCAAAGGAAACCTTCCGATAACCCCCGCGATGAACGACGACGACCTCCAACGCGAACTCGAACGTTTCGCCCGCTCGGACGCGGACTTCGGCAGAGCGCGGCTCGCGAAGGTCACGGCGGCGCGTTCGCGGTCTCGGCGCGGCGGTCGGTAACGCTGCGGCGCGTGTCTAACTGGCGAGATCCCTGGCGAACGGAAGGCGTTTCCCCTGGTAACGGAGAAATCCGATCGCCCTGCAAAGCCGTTTACGGTTCGATTCCGGTAGGCGCCTCTGATCGGCGGGCTGGATACCGGACCGATACGGTTCAGCCATGGACACCGAGCGCGCGCGAGAGCTGCTGGCCCAGGAGCGGGAGCGCATCGAAGGAGCGATCGCCAACCTGCGGGGCGAGGAGCCCGAGGAGGCCGACGACCGGGTCGAGCCCGGCGACGAGGCCGACGAAGGGCTCTACCAGGACGAGTTCGACGCCGGTCGCGCCCAGGACTACGAGGACCAGCTCGCGGCGCTCGAGCGTGCCGAGGAGCGGCTCAAGGCGGGGACCTACGGGCTGTCGGTGGTGAGCGGGGAGCCGATCCCCGACGGGCGGCTCGAGGCGTATCCGCTGGCGGAGCGCACGGTCGAAGAGGAGCCTGGCGGCTCTTCCGGCTGACCCTGGTTCTGCCGATCCGCCTACCATGGGCCGCCGGATGGTGGGGGTGAGGGAGCGTCGGTTGGTGTTGATCGCGTGCGCAGTCGTCGCGGCGGTCGCGGTCGTGCTGCTCGCGTCGCCGTTCGCATCGGCGTTCCGGGACACGCCCGGCGCCACGAAGCTCAACGACAAGCACGGGCGGTTCATCCCGATCCCTAACCAGGTGCCGCACGTCGATGGCGCCTACATCGACAAGCGCATCAAGCGGAACCTGATCTGGCTGGCCGATCACTTCCGGATATACGTGACCGAGGGGTTCGCCGGGAGGCTGCCGAACGGGAAGAAGGTCGGCTGCCCCAAGTGCCACGTCGAGGACTCCGAGCACAAGATCGGCCTCGCCGTCGACATCGTGCCGCTCCACAACGACTGGTCCGGCCACTGCAACAAGCGGTGGGCCTCGGTCTCCAAGCTCGCCAAGTGGGCGGAGCCGAAGCAGAACGAGCCCCTGCCGCCGTTCCGCTGGGTGGGCTACAACGGCGACGAGAACCACGGGTGCGGCAACCACCTGCACCTCTCCTGGAACCACGACGACAGGTACAAGCGGAACAAGCCTTCGAGGTGGGTCGAGATCTTCAAGGTCCACCGCAAGAGCCAGAAGCGGGCGGTGCACAGCTCCGGGGCGGCGCAGACCGAGCCTCCCGCCGGCGCCCTGCGTCACTTCGAGTCCGAGGCCCGGTAGAGCTCAGGCCAGCTCGGTCGCCGCGGCCGGCTTGAGGTCGCGCCAGCGGCGCTCGAAAGGGAGGCGCCACTTGCGGGGGGCGATCAGCTCGCGGATCTCGCCCGGGCCCCAGGTGCCCTGGGCATAGCGCAGGACCTCGGGAGGATGCTCGAGCAGCGGCGTTGAGATCTCCCAAAGCCGCTCGATCCCCTCGGCCGTCGTGAACAGGGTGTGGTCGCCGTTCATCGCGTCGCGGATCAGGCGCTCGTAGGCCTCCAGCGTGTCGGCCTCCGAGTGCACTTCGTGGAGGGAGAACTGCATGCTCACCTTCTCGAGGTTCAGGCTCGGGCCCGGCTGTTTGCCGTAGAAGGACAGCGACAGGCGGGACGATTCGTCGAGGTCGAAGGTCAGGTGGTCGGGCCCGTACTTGCCGACGCCGGACCCTGCCGGGAACATGCTCTGCGGCGGCTCGCGAAAGGCGATCGAGATGATGCGCGCGTTCTCGGCCATCGCCTTCCCGGTGCGAAGGTAGAAGGGGACGCCTGACCACCGCCAGTTGTCGACCCAGGCCTCGAGCGCGACGAACGTCTCGGTCTGGGAGTTCGGGGCCACGCCCTTGACCTCTCGGTAGCCCTCGTACTGGCCGCGGACCACCCGCCCCGGATCGATTGGGCGCATGGTCCGGAAAACCTTGTTCTTCTCCTCGGTGATTGCGACGGGCGCCAGCGCGGTGGGGGGCTCCATCGCGACGAATCCCAGGATCTGGAAGAGGTGCGTCACCACCATGTCCCGATAGGCGCCGGTCTTGTCGTAGAAAGCGCCCCGCGTTCCGACGTCGAGCGTCTCCGGGACGTCGATCTGGACGTGGTCGATGTGGTTGCGGTTCCAGATCGGCTCGAAGAGGCCGTTGGCGAACCGCAACGCGAGGATGTTCTGCGCGGCCTCCTTGCCGAGGAAGTGGTCGATGCGGAAGATCTGCGACTCGGCGAAGACCTCGTGGAGCTTCCTGTTCAGCTCGCGGGCGCTCTCGAGGTCGGTTCCGAACGGCTTTTCCATGATCACTCGGGCCCGCTCGGCTAGGCCCGCCTCGCCAAGGGTCTTGATCACGTCGGCGGCCGCGTTCGGCGGCACGCTCAGGTGGTAGAGCCGACGGGGCTCCCCCGGCAGCTCGCTCTCCTCGTGCCGCACGGCCGCCGCCAGCGCCTCGGGGCCTGCGCTCTGAGGAACGTAGCTGAGCTTTGCCGCGAACTCCTCGAGCCCCGCGGGGTCCGTCACCTTCCGCCCGAACTGCGCGCAGGCATCGGTCGCGAGGGCGCGGAAGCCATCGTCGTCGAGGTCCTCGAGCGAGGTTCCGATGATGCGGCAGTCGGGGATGAGGCCCGCCTCGCTCAGATGACGGAGGCCGGGCAGGAGCTTTCGCTTCGCCAGGTCGCCGGCGGCCCCGAAGAGCACGACGACGTGGGGCGCAAGTGCCGGGAGTACGTCGGTGGGGGCGTCGGTGGGCCCGTTGTGGGAAGCCACGCCCGCAACCTATCTCAGCGGGCCGCTCGCCCGGTTGCGAGTTTGAGACTACGTGCCGCCTGGCCGAAAGTGCAACGCCCTGACCGGCGGGCGAGCGGCCGGTGTAGGACCATTGTCGAGTGGACGACGAGACTCAGCGACCGCGTCGCGGGCTTGGCGCACGGATGGCGAGGGCCTTCGGCCGCGGCTCGCCCGAATCGGGCAAGCCTGAACTGGAGCCGCCGCCCCGGGCGGAACCGCCGCCGTCCGAGCCGATTCCCTCCGCAGACGCCGAGTGGCTCGACGCGGCGATTCGCCAGTTGGAGAGCCGCATGGCCGAGGTCCTGCGGCAGGCCGGGGATGAGATGTACACGCAGGTCGAGCGGGACCTGGCCAGGACCGAGGAGCGGTTGCGCGAGACCGAGAAACGGATCGAGCTGAACGTGGCCGAGCGCCTGGAGGGGGCGGTGGCGGAGGTGAGGGTCCGCGGCGACGCGCAGATCGCCGACGAGATCCAGCGCGTGAAGGAGACGGCGGAGACCCCGCTCGCGACGATCCGGAATGTCCGGGCCGAGGTGGTGCAGGAGGCGGAGGCGGCCTCCGCGCGCGCTGACAAGTCGGCGACCAAGGCGGCGGCTCAGATCGAGGCCGCCGCACAGAAGCTGGGCGTGCGGGTACGGCGGCAGGAGCTGAAGCTCGTTCGCGAGGAGACCTCGAAGCGCATGACGGGCGCGCTCGAGCGGCTCGAGCGCCAGGCCGAGGTGAAGACGGCGGCGATCGAGGCCGTGAGGGCGGAGACCGAGGACCTGCTCGCGCAGATCGACGAGCGCGTGACCTCCGCGGTCGAGGCCTCGGAGGAGCTCGAGCGACGCCTGGCGGTGACCGGTGAGCGCCTGACCGCGGCCGAGACCCGTGCCGAGGCAACCGCGTCGATAGTGGCGGAGGCGATGGAGAGGCTCGAGGACGCCATGACCAGGGTGGAGGATGCGGCGGGCCGCCTGCTCGAGGTGTCCGAGCGCGCGGGGAGCACGGCCAAGCGCATCGCCGAGCTGGGCGAGATCGCCGAGCACGCGGTCGACTGGGAGGGGAGGATGGCGGCGGCGACGCGGACCGAGGCCGACGCTGCTCAGCGGATTACCGAGGCCGAGCGGCGCCTCCTCGATCGCATCGATCCCGGCGGCAGCTCGAACTAGGAACCGGCGGGGCTTGCTCCTCTTTCTCGGGATCCTCGCCCTGATCCTCTTCGGGTTGCCGTGGGGGCTCGTCGCGCTGTTCGCGGCGCTCTGCCTCGAGATTCTCGAGTACCTCTTCTGGAAGCGCTTCCTGCGCCGGTACCGGCTCCGGAGCGGGCCGGAGACCATCGTCGGGCAGACGGCGACCGTGATCGACGAGTGCGCCCCCGAGGGCCGAGTCCGCTTTCAGGGGGAGATCTGGAACGCGCGCGCGAGCGATCCGCCGATCGCCGAGGGCGAGCCGGTCAGGATCACGGCGGTCAACGGCCTGACGCTCGAAGTCGAGCGCGACGGTTAGCCCAAGCACGGAAAAGGGCCCCATGGAAGGGGCCCTTTATTTTCCGAAGGACGTGCCGCCAGCGATGCGGCCGCTGGCCCGTCGGTCCTTAAGTCTCTTGCCATCCCCATCGGCGATGGCTTGCACTAACTTAACACCTCCTTTCGCGAAAGGTTTCGGTACTCCTCGGAAACTGGGCGC
>DASQCL010000109.1:0-2978 GCA_035634715.1 Solirubrobacterales bacterium | reverse complement strand
CCGCCCTCCTCCTTCTTGAGGCAATAGACCTCGGA
Organism: Solirubrobacterales bacterium; assembly: GCA_035634715.1. Taxonomy (GTDB): domain Bacteria; phylum Actinomycetota; class Thermoleophilia; order Solirubrobacterales; family 70-9; genus AC-56. Next base: position 2,943 of record DASQCL010000109.1, on the reverse strand, counting down.
CTTGAACTTGGTGTGGGGGGTGATCGAGCCGCCCTTGCACAGCACCTGGCCGCGCTCGATCTCCTCGCGCTTCGTCCCCCGCAGCAGGCAACCGACGTTGTCGCCGGCCTGCCCCTGATCCAGGATCTTGCGGAACATCTCGACTCCGGTGACGACCGTCTTTTGGGTGGCCTTGATGCCGACGATCTCGACCTCGTCCCCGGTGTTGACGATTCCCTGCTCGATCCGGCCCGTGGCGACGGTGCCGCGACCGGTGATCGAGAAGATGTCCTCGATCGGCATCAGGAATGGCTTGTCGAGGTCCCGCTCGGGCTCGGGGATGTACGTGTCGAGCGCCTCGGCGAGCTCGAGGATCGCCTGCTTGGCCTCCTCGTCCCCCTCCAGCGCCTTCAGCGCCGAGCCCTTGATCACAGGGGTGTCGTCCCCCGGGAACTCGTACTCCTTCAGCAGGTCACGGACCTCCTCCTCGACCAGCTCGATGATCTCCTCGTCGTCCACCATGTCCACCTTGTTCAGGAAGACGACGACGTACGGCACGTTCACCTGGCGAGCGAGCAGGATGTGCTCACGCGTCTGCGGCATCGGGCCATCGGCCGCCGAGACCACGAGGATCGCGCCGTCCATCTGGGCGGCGCCGGTGATCATGTTCTTCACGTAATCGGCGTGCCCGGGGCAGTCCACGTGGGCGTAGTGGCGGTTCTCGGTCTGATACTCGACGTGCGAGGTCGCGATCGTGATCCCGCGCTCCTTCTCCTCGGGAGCGTTGTCGATCTGCTCGAAGCTCTCGGCTTCGGTCCCCGTGCCCTCCTCGGCAAGGACCTTCGTGATCGCCGCTGTCAGGGTCGTCTTACCGTGGTCGATGTGACCGATGGTGCCGACGTTGACGTGCGGCTTATCGCGCTCGAACTTCTCCTTGGACATCTCGCTCCTTTGGCCTTTCTGTGATCTGCGTTGAAGTCTTTGTCTTTGGGTTGTGTTGGTGTTTCCGGGAATCCGCCAGTACGCGGGCGAACCTGGGGAATATAGGAGAAACTACGCCGCCGCCACGGGTTCCGGGCTGCGGTGCTCCACGATCTCCTCGGCGATGCTCGCCGGTACCTCCTCGTAGCGCTCGAACTGCATCGTGTACGTCGCGCGCCCCTGCGTGGAGGAACGCAGGTCTGTCGCGTAGCCGAACATCTCCCCGAGGGGCACGAAAGCCTGGATCGCGACGGCGTTTCCACGGGGCTCCTGGCCCTGGACCTTGCCGCGCCGCCGCGAGAGATCCCCGATGACCTCGCCCAGGAACTCCTCGGGCGTCACCACCTCGACCGACATCACGGGCTCGAGCAGCGTCGGGTCCGCGCGGCGGGTGGCCTCCTGCACTGCCATCGAGCCGGCGATCTTGAAGGCCATCTCCGAGGAGTCGACGTCGTGGTAGGAGCCGTCGACCAGCTCCACCCGCACGTCCACCATCGGATAGCCGGCGCGCACACCGCTGCCGAGGGCCTCCTCGATCCCCTGCTCGACGGCGGGGATGAACTCGCTCGGGATCGCGCCGCCCTTGATCTTGTTGACGAAGTCGAAGCCCTCGCCAGGAGCGGGCTCAGCGTTGATGACCACGTGGCCGTACTGGCCGCGGCCACCGGTCTGGCGTACGAAGCGGCCCACGATCTTCTGGACGGGGCGCTTGATGGTCTCGCGGTAGGCGACCTGCGGGCGGCCCACGTTCGCGTCGACGCTGAACTCGCGCAGCAGGCGGTCGACGATCACCTCGAGGTGGAGCTCGCCCATCCCGTGGATCAGCGTCTGGCCGGTCTCGTCGTCGGACTGGACCTGGAAGGTCGGGTCCTCCTCGGCGAGGCGCGCGAGGCTGGCGGACAGCTTCTCCTGGTCGGCCTTGGTCTTGGGCTCGATCGCGACGGCGATCACCGGCTCCGGGAACTCGATGGTCTCGAGCGTGATCGGAGCGTCGGGAGCCGCCAGCGTGTCGCCGGTCCCGGTCTGCTTGAGGCCGACGCCGGCGCAGATGTCGCCGGCGTAGCACTCCTCGATCTCCTCGCGATGGTTCGCGTGCATCATGAGCAGGCGACCGATTCGCTCGGTCCGCCCGTTGGAGGCGTTGAGAACGCGGCTGCCGGCGGAGAGCTTGCCGGAGTAGACGCGGAAGTAGGTGAGCTTGCCGACGTAGGGGTCGGCCATGACCTTGAAGGCGAGCGCGGCGAAGGGGGCATTCTCGTCGGCGGGGCGATCGGTCTCCCGGCCCTCGCCGTCCTCGCCCTTCTTGGGGGGCTCGATGCCGACCATGGGCGGGACCTCGAGCGGCGACGGGAGCAGCTCCACGATCGCGTCGAGGAGCGGCTGCACCCCCTTGTTCTTGAAGGAGGAGCCGCAGAGCACCGGCGTGATCTTGATGTCGATGGTCGCCTGGTGCAGCGAGGAGACGATCCGCTCGTGGGGGATCTCCTCGTCGTTGAGGTAGGCCTCCATGAGCTCGTCGTCGTAGTCCGCGCAGGCCTCGATCAGGTGGGTGCGGGCCTCGTGCGCTGCGTTCTGAAGGTCTTCGGGAATCTCCTGATACTCGAACTCCGTTCCGAGCTCGTCCTTCCAGACGAGGGCCTTGTTCTCGATCAGGTCGACGACGCCGGTGAACTCGCCCTCGGCCCCGATCGGGAGCTGGATCGGAAGCGGGTGCGCGCCGAGACGGTCGCGCATGGTCTGGACGGCATTCTCGAAGTCGGCGCCGGTGCGGTCCATCTTGTTGATGTAGGCGATGCGCGGCACCCGGTACTTGTCCGCCTGGCGCCAGACCGTCTCCGACTGGGGCTCCACGCCCGCGACGGCGTCGAAGATCGCTATCGCGCCGTCGAGGACGCGCAGCGAGCGCTCGACCTCGACGGTGAAGTCCACGTGGCCGGGCGTGTCGATGATGTTGATGCGGTGGCCCTCCCACTCGGCCGCGGT
>DASQCL010000108.1:0-19751 GCA_035634715.1 Solirubrobacterales bacterium | reverse complement strand
CGAGCTGGGCAAGTCGATGGGTCGCGGGATCCGCGAGTTCCGGTCGACGATCTCCGGCAAGGACGACGAGTCCAAGCCGGAGCTCGACGCGCCCGCGGAGGGCCCCGCCGAGCGAGTTGACGGCGAGGTCGTCGGGCACAGCGCCCCGTAGCCCGATGGCGCGCTTTCGGGCCCCCAGGTACGACGAGGGACTGAGCCTCGTCGAGCATCTCGACGAGCTCCGCACACGGATCATCGTCTCGATCGTCGTCCTGGGGGTCGCTGTCTCCCTCTGCTTCTGGCAGAACCACCTGCTGCTCGACGCGCTGAACGGGCCTCTACCCGCCGGCAAGAAGCCGATCACCCTGAGCCCGGCCGAGCCCTTCCTGGCCACCTTCAAGGTCTCGGTGTACGCGGGGATCCTGCTCGCGCTGCCGATCCTGCTCTACGAGGCCTACGCCTTCGTCCTGCCGGCGCTGAGCTCCGTGGAGCGGCGAGTGATCCTTCCCTTCCTCCTGCTGGTCCCGGCGCTGTTCGTGGCCGGGGTCGCCTTCGGCTATTACCTCGTGCTTCCGGCCGCGCTGCATTTTCTCCTCAACTTCAACGCGGAGCAGTTCACGGTCCAGGTCAGGGCGGCCGACTACTACGGGTTCGTCACCGTCACGCTGCTCGCGATGGGCATCGTGTTCCAGGTCCCCATGGGGATCCTGGCGCTCACCAAGCTCGGCATCACGACGCCGCGGCAGCTCTCGAAGAACCGGCGCTACGCGTACCTGATCCTGGCGATCGTCGCGATGGCCCTGCCGGGAACGGACCCGGTCACGATGCTCGTCGAGCTCGTGCCGCTGCTCCTCCTCTACGAGCTGTCGATCGTGCTCGCGAGGGCGTTCGGACGCCCCGTCGCGGCCCGTCCGGCTCATCAGGAGGGCCGCTAGTAGTGAGTGCCCGGGTCACTCCAGATCCCAGCCGAAGTAGACCTCGATCTGCCTGATCCTGTCGCCGTCGAAGGTCAGGACCTCCGTGTTGCGAAAGCGCTTGCCGTCCGTCTTGGTGCTCTCGTAGGTCACGACGACCTCGTCGCCCGCCTCGATGAGCCGCACGATGTCGAACGAGTCGATAAGCCCAGCGTTCGGCCAGCACCGCTCGAAGTACTGCTCCCGGTCGATGCCCGGATCGGGCGGGCTGTAGAAGACGAGATCGTCGGCCAGCAGGCTCTCGATGAGCTCGCGGTCGCCCGACTCGTAGGCGCGGTAGGCGTCACGCGCCAGCTGCAAACGGTTCGTGGAAGGCAATTCGTTCTCCAGGTTCGCTTGCGTTCGAGGGTAGGACCGCCCGTTTTCGGCAAACTCATCGGATGACCACGCCGTCGCCGCGCGAGTACAGGATCGTCGAGCCGTCACCGGACGACCTTCCTCAGCAGTTTCAGACGCGATCGATCCGGCGCCGGGTGCTCCAGGCGGTAGCGGCACTCACAGTGGTCGTCCTGATCTTCGTGCTCACGCCCGGGCTGGGCGACGTCCGCGACAAGCTCGCGGGGGCGGATCCCGCCTGGCTCGCGCTGGGCGTGGCCCTCGAGGGTCTGTCCTTCGGCTCGTATCTGGTCGCGTTCGGCCCGATCTTCTGCACCGGTCTCAGTCGGCGTCGCGTATGGCAGATCGGGGGGTCGGAGCTCGCCATGGGTTCGATCATTCCCGCCAGCGGCGCAGGCGGCCTGGCGCTGGGCGCATGGGTTCTCCATCGTGGCGGTATGCCAGGCCGTCGAATCGCTCGCCGCTCGGTTGCGTTCTTCCTCATCAAGAGCAGCGTGAACTTCGTGGCGGTCGCGGTGCTCGGCGTCTTAATGGCGCTTGGCGTCGGCCCGCACCGCTCGCTCGCCCTCACCCTCCTCCCGGCCATTCTCGCGGCCCTCGCTATCGGTGTGGTGGCTGCGCTCCCCATTGTCGGCGCCGGAGCGGAGCCGCCGCCCGACGCCTCGAGGTTTCGTCGCTGGAGCAGCGAGACGAGGCGCGCGGTGATCCACGGAATCACCGAGGCCGGGCAGATCCTGCGCTCGGGGGAGTTGGGGGTGGTGCTGGGCTCGATCGGCTACTGGGCTTTCGACAACGCGGTCCTCTGGGCGACCTTCCACGCGTTCGGGCTTTCCCCGCCGATCACGGTCATCCTGATGGGCTATCTGATCGGCCAGCTCGGCGGCCTCCTGCCGATCCCCGGCGGTGTCGGAGGCATCACCGGGGGACTGATCGGAACGCTGGTCGTCTACGGAACGCCTGCTGCCGGAACGGCTGCTGCCGTGCTCGCGTACCAGCTGATCCTCTTCTGGCTGCCGCTGATCGTCGGCGGGATCGCGTTCGCGATGCTCCGCCGCGACATGCCCGGGAGCTACGAGTTCGCCTCATGCGCACCTGCCATCGCAGCTCAGTCAGCCTGAAAGACTGTCAGGCGAACCACGATTCGGGAAGGACCATCGATGCCCACGGATATCACCGAAGACCAGATAGTCGCGACAGCGAAGGAGCTCGGCCAGGACGAGTTCACCCGCGATGACCTCGCCAAGAAGCTGGGTGTGGACAAGACCGACCTCAGCAAGCCCTTCCGGCAGGCCCGCCGAGCTGGGCGCCTCGACAAGACCCGCGACGACGAAGAGGGCACCGGGCACTTCCGGCTGACGGAGAAGTAGCCGCTACTCGTCGCGCGGGATGATGCGGAAGACGGAGACCACCTCGGCCTGGTGGGCCTCCGGATGGGCAACATAGGCGCTCGGGCCGCCGCCGAACCAGCCGCTCGCCTCGTTGTCGCCGACGAAGGTGCCAGGGTGGCGCCTGCCGTCGCCGTCCTCGACCCAGACGGGGTCGCCCTCCTTGAAGCCGTGCTCGATCACGCCCTCCGGCTGGTTGGACTCGTCGCTCACAGGCCCGAGACTAGCCGGTGGCGGCCTTCTCCAGGCGCTCGGCGAGACGATTCATCCCGCGTTCCCGCGCGGCCGCCGCCCCACCGGCGAGGTCGAGCTTGCGGTTCCGGGGTCGCTTCACGTTCTCCGTGCGAAGCGTCGCGATGTCCTTGAACATGCGCAGCTCGTCCGCCTGGTTGAGAAGAGCGCCCGACAGCCGCGGGGGTCGCTCCCGCACGGCGTTCTCGATCGCAGCCTCGAGGGAGCCGCGCCGCCGCAGCAGCTCGGCGGCCGTCTTCTCCCCCACTCCCTTCGCTCCCGGAATGCCGTCGGAGGGATCGCCCCGCAGCGCGATGAAGTCCGGGACGAGCTCGGGCCCGATGCCGTAGCGCCGCTTGACCTCGGCGGCGTCGACCAGGTGCGCCCCCCGTTTCCCGGTACTGACATAGAGCACCTTCACGTGGTCGGTCACGCACTGGAACAGGTCGCGGTCGCCGGTCATCAGGAGCGCCTCTCCCCCCGCCTTCTCCTCGAGCTTCGCCAGCGAGCCCATGACGTCGTCGGCCTCCAGGTCCTCGCTGATCGCCGATGTCCAGCCGAAGGCCTCGAAGAAGCCGGGCGCGACGGCGAACTGAGGCGCGAGCTGGTCGGGCACCGGCGGGCGCTCGGCGTGGTACGGCGCGAAGAGCTCCACGCGGTACTCAGCCGCGTCCGGCCCGAAGCACAGGGCCACCGCGCGGGGATCGTGCTTCTCCACCTCGCGCAGGAGCAGGTTCGTCGTGCCTAGCAGCGCGTTGACGGACTTCCCCTTGCCGTCGGTGATCGACTTCGGGAGGGCGTAGAAGGCGCGGTAGAGGAGCGAGGGCGCGTCGACGATCAGGAGCGGGCCGGCCACCTCCTCACCCTATGCGCCGACGCCACTTCACCGCCTCATCGATGTAGGCTCGCCGCAGAGGGGAGCTCGAGCGATGGCATTGACACACGTCCCGGTTGCGCCACTTCCGCCGCAGCGGTTTCGGGAGCTGCTCGGCGACCGCTACGGCGACCTGGAGGAAGCCATCGCTAGCGCTCGGGAGCGCTTTGCCGGCCGCGCCGTCTGGCACGTCAACTCGACCGCTCGCGGCGGTGGCGTCGCCGAGCTCCTGCAGTCTCTGCTCGCCTACGCCCGCGGTGGCGGGGTCGATACTCGGTGGGTGGTCGTGGGTGGCAACCCGGACTTCTTCCAGATCACCAAGCGGATCCACAACAACCTCCACGGCTCGGCCGGGGACGGCGGCTCACTGGGCGAGGCCGAGCACAAGGTGTACGACGAGACGCTTCGCGAGGCCGCGGGGGAGCTGGCCGACACGGTCGCTCCGAATGACATCGTGTTCCTGCACGACCCGCAGACGGCGGGCCTCGTCAAGGCGGTCCGCGAGACGGGGGCGACGGTCGTGTGGCGCTGCCACGTCGGCCTCGACCTGCCGAACGACCTCGCTCGGCAGGCCTGGGACTTCCTGCGAGGCTACGTCGAGGAGGCCCAGGCATACGTCTTCTCGCGAGAGGAGTTCGTGTGGGAGGGGCTCGACCGGGAGAAGGTCTGGATCGTCGCGCCGTCGATCGACGCGTTCTCCCCCAAGAACCAGGAGCTCGGCGCGGAGACGGTGAAGGCGATTCTCGCGGTCGCCGGGCTGCGCGAGGGCGACGACGTGACGCGGGCCACGTTCACACGAGAGGACGGCTCCCCCGGGCGGGTGGACCGTGCCGCGGAGATGTTTCAGGAGGGGCCGATTCCGGACGACGCGCCCCTGATCACCCAGGTCTCGCGATGGGACCGCCTCAAGGACCCGATCGGGGTGGTCCAGTGCTTCGCAGCGCATCTCGACGACCCCGATGCACGGCTGCTTCTCGCCGGTCCGTCCGTCGCGGCGGTAAGCGACGATCCGGAGGGCGCCGAGGTACTCGCCGAGGTCAAGTACTACCGCCAGGAGCTCGAATCTGCGGTGCGCAGGCGGGTGCACCTGGCCACCCTGCCGATGGACGACGTCCAGGAGAACGCGGCGATCGTCAACGCGATCCAGCGGCGATCGGACATCGTCGTCCAGAAGAGCCTGGCGGAGGGCTTCGGATTGACGGTCGCCGAGGCGATGTGGAAGGCGCGGCCGGTTGTCGCGACGAAGCGGGGCGGCATCCAGGATCAGATCGTCGACGGCGAGAGCGGAGTCCTGCTGGACGATCCGATGGATCTGGAGACGATGGGCCGTGTTCTCGTGCGCCTCCTGGGGGATCACGAATACGCCGGCCGCCTCGGAGCGGCCGCCCGTCAGCGGGTGGAGGACCAGTTCCTCGGGACGCGGAGCCTGATCCAGTACGCGCAGCTGCTCGAGGAGCTCCTGAAACACGTCGGCGCGACCGGCTGAGCGGCTGATCGGAGCTGGCTGATACCCCACCGCTAGTCTCGGCGGCTTGACCCGCTCCGAGCGCCTGACGTCGATGAGCCTCGTCATGGGGGCGGTCGCCTCCGTGCAGGTCGGCGCCGCGATCGCGACCACCCTCTTCGACGAGCTCGGCCCGGCGGGGACCGTGCTCCTGCGCACCGGGTTCGCGGCCCTAGTCCTCGTCCTGCTGTGGCGCCCCAGCCTGCGCGGGCGCTCGACGGTCGCCCTCCGGGACGCGGTCCTATTCGGCCTCGCGCTCGCCGGGATGAACCTCAGCTTCTACGCCGCGCTCGACCGCATCCCGCTCGGCATCGCGGTGACCCTGGAGTTCACGGGCCCGTTCCTGGTGGCGGTCGTGGGGTCCCGCCGTGCGAGCGACCTGCTGTGGGTGGCCCTTGCCGCCGGCGGCATCGTGCTGCTCGCGCCCGGCATTCACGGGTCGCTCGATGTCACCGGATCCCTGTTGGCGCTCCTGGCGGGGGCGTTCTGGGCTGCCTACATCGTGCTGGCGGCGCGCATCGGGCGGGCGTTCAGCGGCGGACAGGGACTATCGATCGCGATGGTCGTTGCGACGGTGGTGCTGCTGCCGAGCGGAATCGTGGCGGGCGGGAGCGACCTCGGCGACCCTGGTCTTCTCGCGGTCGGCTTCGCCGTCGCCCTGCTCAGCTCGGCGATCCCGTACTCGCTTGAGCTGGAGGCGCTGCGCCGGCTTCCCAAGGGGACCTTCGGCGTCCTGATGAGCATGGAGCCCGCGGTCGCGGCGCTCGTCGGCCTCATCGCGCTCGGGCAGGACCTGAGCGCGAACGAGGTTGTGGCGATCGGGCTGGTGGTCGCCGCGAGCGCGGGCGCGCTCAGCGCCGCGGGGACTCCGGCGCCGGTGGAGGCTTGACGGGCTCGTACCCCGGGCAGCTCGCCACCGGCAGCCGCGGGTAGCGCGGAAACGCCGGGTCCGTCCTCGAGCGCTCGCAGAGCGAGAAGACCGAGCCCCGCGTGTTCTTGACGATGCGCTGGTGAATACACGTGTCGCAGAGGCCGGCGGGCGGTCGTGCCATGCGGCAAGTATTGCCGTCGCTCGATACTTCACTTTGTATAGTCGAGTGTCGTGACCACCTTCAGGCGGCTACTCGGTTTCCTGCGCCCATATCGCCGCACTGTCATCGCATCGCTGGTGTTCGCCTCGCTGGCGATGGTCATGACCGTGCTTATCCCGTGGCTCGTCGGGCAGACCGTGAACGCCATCGAAAACCACGACAAGTCGCAGATCCTGCCGTACGTTCTCGCGATCGGCGGGGCCGGCCTGCTCCGCCTGGGCCTGACCGTGATCCGTCGCCTGATCGCCGGCAAGGTCTCGGTGAACGTCGAGTTCGACCTGCGGGAGCGGATGTACCGGCACCTGCAGTCGCTGGAGCTCGGCTTCTTCGACTCCCAGCAGACCGGGCAGCTGATGTCGCGGGCGACTATCGACCTGCAGTCGATCCGGTTCTTCCTCGGTTACGGGCTGATCTTCCTGACGCAGAACGCGCTGACCCTGGCGCTGGCGAGCGTCGTGATGTTCACCATCAAGCCGGATCTGGCGGCGCTGTCCCTCGCGCCGGTGCCCTTCGTGGTGCTATCGGCGATGCGCTACAACCGGCGCTCCCGGCCTGCCGTGCAGGAGATCTCGCAGCGGCTCGCCGAGCTGACGGCCGAGGTCGAGGAGTCGATCTCCGGCGTCCGGATCGTCAAGGCGTTCGCTCGCGAGGAGCACATGCTCGGGCGGTTCCGCCGCTCGGTGCTGCGGGTGTTCGACCAGAACATCTACTCGACGCGCCTGCAGGCGTTCTACTCACCGCTGCTCGGCTTCCTCCCCAGCCTCGGCCTCGCGGTCGTGCTCCTGGTCGGCGGCCGCGAGGTGATCAACGGCGGGCTGTCGCTCGGTGACTTCGCCGCGTTCTACACCTACCTGATCATGCTCACCGGCCCGATGCGCATGCTCGGGGTCTCGCTGGGAATGGCGCAGCGGGCCGTCGCGTCGGGCAATCGCGTGTTCGAGATCCTCGATCGAGAGCCGCGGATCGAAAGCGCACCGGACGCGCCCCCGCTTCCCGACGGTCCCGGCGCGGTCGAGCTGCGCGACGTCTCGCTCGCCTACAACGGCGGCGCGCCCGCGCTCGAAGACGCGGAGCTGAAGGTCAGCGCGGGCCAAACGGTGGCGTTGGTCGGTCCATCGGGGTCGGGGAAGACAAGCCTGGTCGCCCTCCTCGCGCGGTTGTACGACCCGACCCGCGGGTCGGTGCTCGTGGATGGCGCTGACCTGCGGACCGTGGACGTCAGGTCGCTGCGCTCGCAGATCGCCTTCGTGGCCGACGACAGCTTCCTGTTCTCCGCTTCGGTGGCCGAGAACATCGCCTACGCGCACCCGGAGGCGACGCAGGAGGAGATCGAGACCGCGGCGCGCCGCGCGCAGGCGCATGGCTTCATCGAGAGTCTCCCCGACGGCTACGCGACGCTGGTCGGCGAGCGCGGCCTCACGCTCTCGGGTGGGCAGCGGCAGCGGATCGCGATCGCCCGCGCGCTCCTCGCCGACCCGCGGATCCTGATCCTTGACGACGCGACCTCATCGGTCGACGCACGCACCGAGGCCGCGATCAAGCGCGGCCTCCGCGAGGTGATGGCCGGGCGGACGACGTTCATCGTGGCGCACCGGATGTCGACGATCTCGCTCGCCGACGAGATCGTGGTGATGGACGCCGGAACGATCGTCGACCGCGGCTCCCACGAGGAGTTGCTCGAGCGGTGCCCGCTCTACGCGGAGATCGCCGAACACGGCATGGCGGACTCGGTGTTCCTGCAGCGGGACCTCGAGCGGCGGGAGGAGGTGGCACGGTTGTGAGCGAGAACGGCAAGCCACCCCGCGACGACGATGCGGTGACCGAGCGCGATCCGGAGACCCAGGGCTCGGACGTCGCCGAGGCCACCGAGGACGAGGCGAATCAGCCCGGTCAGCTGATGGGCGTGTTCCTGCTGTTCCGGGACCTGTGGCGGCTGTTCCGGGGCGAGAAGCAGCGCACGCGCAAGCTGCGCTGGCTGTTCGGTCTCCTGCGGCCCTACCGCGGGCGCGTGATCGTGATGGGGATCGCCCTGCTCATCGCGACCGCGGCGGGGCTGGCGCCGCCGTACCTGGCAGGGCTGGCGATCGACGAGGGGATCAGAAAGGGCGACCTCAGCACGCTCGACTGGATCGTCGCCGCGTACGTGCTCTCCGCGGTCATGTTTTGGGCGGCCACCTACGCGCAGACCTATCTGGTCGGGTGGGTCGGGCAACGGGCGCTGCAGGACCTGCGCGAGCAGATCTACACGCACCTCCAGACGATGTCGATCGGCTTCTTCACGCGCCGCAGGCCGGGCGTGCTGATCTCGCGGATGACCAACGACGTCGAGGCGCTCGACACGCTGGTGACCGACGGGTTGATCACGCTCGTCTCGAGCACGCTCACGCTCCTGGGCGTGGTGCTGATCCTGCTGTTCCTCGACTTCCAGCTGGCGCTGGTCACGTTCGCGACCTTCCCGATCCTCGCGATCGGCAGCGTCATCTTCCGGATCGCGTCGGCGGGCGCCTACCGGAGGACGCGGGAGAAGATCGCGAACATCACGGCCTATCTCCAGGAGACGCTGTCGGGGGTCCGCGTGGTGCGGAGCTTCGCGCAGGAGCCGCGGCACCTGAGGCGGATGTCCCGGCTCAATGAGGAAAACCGGCAGGCCAATATGGCAACGGTCTACCTCAATGCCGCGTACTTCCCGGCGGTCGAGCTGCTGTCGGCGATCGGGACGGGAGTGATCCTGCTCTACGGCGGCTATCTGGCCGTTGAGGGCCATATCCAGATCGGCGTGGTCGTCGCGTTCGTGGGCTACCTGAACGCGTTCTTCGACCCGATTCAGCAGATCTCGCAGCTCTACACGACCTACCAGCAGGGGATGGCCGCGCTGGACAAGATCTTCGAGCTGCTGGAGACGGAGCCGGACATGGTCGACAAGCCGGGCGCGCTGGACCCGGGTCGGATTCGCGGCGAGATCGAGCTCGATGGGGTGCGGTTCTCCTACGGTGGCGACGCCGGGATGGCGCTCGACGGGATCGACCTGCACGTGCCGGCCGGGCAGACGGTTGCGCTCGTTGGTGAGACCGGCGCCGGCAAGTCGACGCTCGCGAAGCTGGTGGCCCGGTTCTACGACCCGCAGGAGGGGCGGGTGCTGGTCGACGGGCACGATCTGCGGGATCTGAGCTCGAGCGCGCTGCGCAGCCAGCTCGGCATCGTCCCGCAGGAGGGGTTCCTGTTCTCGGGCACGGTGCGAGACAACATCGCGTTCGGACGCCCGGATGCCTCCGAGGACGAGATCCACGCCGCCGCGGCGGCCGTGGGCGCGGATCGGTTCGTCGAGCAGCTTCCGGATGGCTACGAGACCGAGATCGGCGAACGCGGGGTGCAGCTTTCGGCGGGGCAGCGGCAGCTGATCGCCTTCGCGCGGGCGCTGCTGGCGGAGCCACGGATCCTGATTCTCGACGAGGCGACGTCGAATGTGGACGTCCGGACCGAGCGGATCATCGAGCAGGGGCTAGAGCGGCTGCTGCTCGGCCGCACGGCGATCGTGATCGCCCACCGGCTTTCGACGATCCGGCGGGCGGGGCGGATCGTGGTGCTCGAGCACGGCCGGATCGCGGAGGCGGGAACGCACGACGAGCTGATGGCCGCGGGCGGCGCTTACGCGCGTCTGTACGGCGCCTGGGCGGAGTCGGCCGCGGCGTGAGTCTTCGGGCTAGGGCGTGACGCCGCCCGAGCCCCCGGTGCCGCCGTTACCGGTCCCGCCGCCGGCCCCGCCACTGCTGCCACCGGTCCCGCCACTGCTGCCACCGGTCCCGCCGGTCGGCGGGGCGGGCGCCGGTGCGGGTGCGGGCGCCGGAGTCGTGGTGGGCGTGACCGGTGTGGTGGCCGTGGGGGTGGTCGTCGGGACCGCCGCGGTGGTCGTCGGGACCGCCGTCGTGGCGCCGCCACCGGACTGCGTGTGGTTCTTCGCGTTGCCGCAGTCCTTCATCCCGTACTGGGTCGCCGCCGATTCGGCATTCTGCTTGGCGCTGGCGAGCTCGGCGTCAGCCGAGCTGGTGTCGCCGCCGCTCTGAACCGCCGTGTTGGCGCGGTTGAGGGCGTCGACCTCGTTCTTCTTGGCGGTGAGGAAGTCGTTGAGCGTGGCGCGGTTCTCCTGCGGGGGCGTCAGCGCCTGGAGCGACTGGAGCTCGCTGCGGGTGATGTCGAGCTCCTGCGAGACCTGGAAGGACTGGTCGGAGGAGGTGCCGGCGCTGAGGCTGTCGACAGCCGAGTTGGCCTCGGCGCAGATCTGGTCGGCCTGCTTGATGAAGGCGGCCTTGGTCAGCCCGCTCGCGCCGCTTGCACCGCTGGCCCCGCTCGCGCCGCTGGCTCCCGTGACGGGCGCCGAGCTGCTGCCTCCGCAGCCGGCGGCAGCCAGAATCGCGACAAGCGCGCCGCCCAGCGCCAGATATACGCACCTACCCCACACTCAGCGGCTCAAGGTAGCAAGGCAACCGGCCCGCTCCGCTACACAGGGCCTGCGTGTGAACGCATTCAGGCAGCCTCCGCGTCAGCTTCCGGACGCCGAGGCCACATCTCGAGTGATGGATGGACAACGGCGTCTATATCGCCGAAATCCATCCACCGCCGGTGCTCGACCCGCTTCAGCGATGATCGAAAGACTGCGGGCCAGGGACTCGAACCCCGAATACCTGCTCCAGAGGCAGGCGTGTTGCCAATTACACCAGCCCGCACCGACTGCGCAGACCCGTTGTCGGCGGTCGTGCGCGCGCGGCTAAGCCTAGCTGGATCCGACGGCTTCCAGATCGCTGTCGACGTCCCTCAGCGCGTCCTTCTGAGTCATCACATCGGCCCCTGACTCGAGCAGGCGCCGGGCTTGCTCCAGGTCCTCCGAGCGGCCGACGCTCAGCGCCGCCGCCACCCGGCCGCCGTCCAGGTACCAGACCAAGAACTTGCCGGAATCGGGCGTCCCCCGCCACACCAGCTCGTCCCACTTCTCCGCCGGGCCCACGTACTCCAGGCTCGCCCAGTCGGACAGGTCGCTGAAGAAGTAGGGCACCACCCGATAGGGCTTCGTCTCCCCCAGCATGCCCTTCGCCGCGTGCTGACCCTGCTGCAGCGCGACGTCCCAGTGCTCGATCCGCAGCCGCCGCCCGTGGATCACGCTCTCGTAGGAGCACACGTCACCGGCCGCGAAGATCCCCTCCACCGAGCTCTCCAGCTTCGCGTCGCACGTGACCCCGTTCTCCACCGCGAGGCCTCCCCGCTCGGCAAGCATCGTCTCCGGGTGCACGCCAGCCCCGATGACGACCATCGCGCACTCGATCTCCCGCCCGCTCTTCGTCCTGATCGCCCCGACGCGCTCATCGCCCACGAACGAATCGAGCTCCTCGCCGCCGACGATCTCGATCCCGTGCGACTCGAGGACTTCGTGGAAGTACCGGCCCGGCTCCGCCCCGAAGGTCCGCGACAACACGATCTCCTCGAGCATCACCATCGTGCACTCGACGCCGAGCCTCGTCAGCGACGCCGCGACCTCGCTGCCGATGTAGCTCCCGCCGACGATCGCGACATGCCCCGCCACCTTCGCCTCCTCGCGGATCGCGTCCGAGTTCCCGAGCGTGCGCAGGTAGTGAATCCCGTCCAGGCGGGCCCCCTCCAAGTGATGCAGGATGTTCACCCGCGCTCCGGTGCCGATCAGCGCCTTCCCGAATCGCACCTGCTCGCGCGTCTGGAGCTTCGCCGTCCGCTCACCAGCGTCGAGCGACATCACGCTCGTCTCCGTGAGCAGCTCGACCCGGTTCTCGTCGTACCACTCGCCACCGTTGACGTAGGTCTCCTGCTCGGCGATCTCGCCCCGCAAATACTCCTTCGAGAGCGGAGGCCGCTCGTACGGAACGTGCGGCTCACGCCCGACGAGCAGGATCGATCCGTCGGCCCCACGCCTTCGCAGCGTGGACGCGCAGTGCGCGGCGGCCATCCCCCCGCCGATCAGCAGATAGTCGACCTCGCGGTCGGCCACTAGCCGGGGGACGTCCCGTCCGGGCCGAAGTAGGTCTTCAGCTCCTCCTCCAGTCCTGGGTCCAGCACGGCGAGGACCTCGTCACCGGACTCCAGCACGGTCTCCGGGCTGGGCACGAAGCCGGTGCCGTCGCGCAGCACCGAGATCAGCAGGCTCCCCTCCGGCAGCTCGAGGTCGGCCACGCGCCGGCCTGCGACCGGCGAGCCGTCGCCCAGCAGTAGCTCGATGATCTCGAGGCGCTCGCGCGGGAGGTCCAGCAGGTGGACGAGCCCGTACTTGGGCACCTCGTGCTCGATCAGCCGCAGGATCAGGTCGGTCGCCGAGACGACCGGCGCGATCCCGAGCAGCTCGAACCACTGCTTGTTCCGTGGGTTGTTCACGCGGGCGATGGTCTGCTCGACCATGTACTTCTCCTTGGCGACCTGGCAGATCAGCATGTTGTCCTCGTCGTCCCCGGTGACGGCGATCACCAGGTCGGCTCGCGAGACGCCCGCCCGCTCCAGCACCCACAGCTCTGAGGCATCCCCGTACTGCACGTTGTGCTCGAGCTCCTGCTCGACGGTCACGTAGCGATCGCGGTTGTTCTCGATCAGGGTCACCTCGTGCCCCTTGTCGAGCAGCTCACGCGCCAGGTTCCACCCGACCTTCCCGGCTCCCACGATCAATACGTACATCGGGTCCCCCTGATCACGACACTAGCCGCCCGCAACCTTCGCGGCGGCCTCCTTCACTTCGGTCTCCAGCATCTCGATCGCCACCCTCGTTGGGCAGATTGTGTGAAGCCCCTGCTGCTCGTACCACTCCGCCCGGTACGGGTCGAGGATGCGGGCGATCACGGTGGGCACCTTGAAGCGCATTTTCGCGATCTGAGCGATCACGATGTTCGTGTTGTCGCCGTCCGTTGCGGCGACGAACGCGTCGGCGCGCTCGATCCCGGCCGCCTGCAGCGCCTCGATCTCGAGCCCCGTGCCCACCGTGAACTGGCCGCCCACGTCCTCCCACGGCTTCTCGAGCCCAATCTCCAGCCGCGCATGCGCCTCCGGGTCCTCGTCCAGGCACGAGACGGTGTGCCCGTCGCGCAGCATCGCCCTCGCGAGGGACGAGCCGACCCGCCCGGCACCGACGATCATCAGAAACACAATCTGGATGCTATCCCGCGGGAGGCCCGATGAAGCCCCGCCTACGCCTCTGGCGGAGCCGTCACCAACACGGGGCACGGCGCCTTCTTCAGGACGTACTCCGTGACGTCGCCGACCTCGGCGGGCCGCGAGCCCCCGAGGCCCCCCAGCACGGCCCCGCCCTTGATGCGACTCGGCGGCTCGCTGCCCATCACGATCACCTCCACGTTTCGGCGCCGGGCCTCCTCGACGATCCCGGCCCCGACGCTGCGCGCGGGGATCACGTCGGTCTCGACTTCCACCGAGTCGTACTCCTCCCCCACCTCCTTGGCGCGCCGAAGCGCCGCCCTGGCCGCCTCCACGCGCTCCCGCGGCGGCGGGGCGTCGAGCGGGACCGTCAGCGGCAGCTCCATCACGTAGATCACGTCGAGCCGCGGGCGCTCCTCACCGGGCTCGTCAGCCGCGTCCGCGAGCCGTCCCGCCGTCCCGACAATGTCGTCGTCCAGCTTGGTCCCGAAGATGGGCACGAGGATGTTCCCGTACTCCGTGGGGCGCACCGCCTTGCGCAGCGCCTGCTCCGGCACCGACACCCGCTTGGTCAGCGGGACGCCCTCCACGTACTTCCGGTAGATCACGTACCCGATCAGGCCGAACACCATCCACCCGCCCCCGACCCACCGAGCGCGGGCGTGGAACACGATCACGGCCAGCCACAGGAGCGACATCAGCACCGCGCCGAGCACGGCCGGAATCGGGATCGCCTTCCCCCGGAACGGGACGTTGAAGGGGATGCGGTACGGCCTGTCCTTGCTCGGGTTCTTCCAGCGGAGCCACAGGATCGAGACGTGCGCGATCGCGATCGCGAGGGTTGCCCCGAACGCATAGATCTCGGCGAGCAGGGCCACGTCGGTCGGCAGCGCGAGACCGAACGCGATCACCGCGGCGATCAGGATCGCGATGTAGGGCGTCGACCGCGGACTGAGCTTGCCCAGCCAGCTCGGCACCTGCCGGTTTGTGGCCAGCGCGTACACGTGCCGCGAGAGGCCGAGCATCGACGTCGCCGCCGCCCACGTCAGGACCATCGGCGCGGTCGCCACCACTCCGATCTGCAGCAGCACCGACAACCAGTGCGGGTCGTAGCTCTGGACCACCCCCAGGATCGGCTCCTCGATGTACCTCTCCCCAAGCGCGGTCTGTGGCCCATGCGGCGTCTCCACCACCGGCACCGCCATCAGGGCGATCGCCGCCATCCCCGCGTAGATGACCGGCAGCAGCATCGCGCTGGCGCCCACTACACGCCGCAGGTCCCGGCGCCGCCAGCTGAAGTCGGGCGCGAGGTCCGATGCCGCCTCGATGCCGGCGAACGCCAGCGTCGAGACCACCAGGGCCTCGACGAGGTGCTTCACCGATGGCGTGGTGAACAGGTCGATGTGCGCCGTGAGCCGATCGGGATGGAAGGCGACGATTGCCCCGACCACGATCACGGCCCCCTGGAGCACGACGTCGGCGAGCGCGATCAGGATCAGCGGGCGCTGCCGCACGTACCTGGTGAAGCCGCCGATATTGATCGCCGCCGCGAGGGCGATTACCGCACCAGCGACGACGATCTCGGCCCAGCCGTGGGTGAATCCGCCCCAGATCGGCCCGATGTAATGGGCGACCGAAATCGACGCGAACGCGACGATGATGATGTAGTCGATGAGGATCGCCCAGCCGGCGATGAAGCTGATCAGCTCGTTGAACGCGTGGCGGGCGAACGACGACGAGCCCCCTCGCTCGCCGAACATGCCCGCACCCTCGACGTACGTGAGGGTGGCCAGCACGAGCAGGAGGCCCGCCGCCAGGAACACCAGCGGGGTGAGGCCCAGGCCGAACCCCGCGACGACGCCGATCGAGAAGTAGAGCGAGAACCCGATCGCCGCGTACGCGACCGCGATCTGAAGCGGGACGCCGAGAAAGCCTCCGGTCAGCGGCCCCGGGCCGACCTTGACGCGCGGCAGCCGCCGGCGCCACCGCGACCCCCCACGGGCGGGGCCTCCGTCGCCGCTACCCGACGGGGGTTGAGGTTGGGAGTCCTCGCTCAACTCCGCGACCGCAGCGCGATATAGAGACGAGCAACGCCGATCCCGATGAACAGGAGCCCGAGCCACAGGCCGGCCGCGCCGATGCCACCCCCGTTGGCGAGTGTCACGACCAGGATGACGAGCCCGAAGCCGATGATCACCACCGAGAAGATCAAGGTGACTGCGCGATAGAGCTGATCCGGAGGGGCCGCCATCTGAAAGGGAATTTTACGTTCAGCTAGGCGCTGGTCAGGCGATGGTTGGCTGCTGTTCTCCCGGCTGGGCGGCAACGATCACGCGCGTCGGGCGCTTCGCCAGGACGGTCTGGAGCGCCTTGCCGTAGAGCGGCTTGCCGTTCCGGTAGCGCAGCGGCATGACGATGGCCGCTGCCTTGATCGAGCGGGCCTCCTCGATGATCGCCCTCGCCTCCTGTCCCGGGCGCACCCTCTCTATGTGCCCCGTGACCCGCAGCCCGCCGATCAGCTTCGCCTGTTCGATCAGGCTGTTCGCCTCCGCCTCGGCGTCCTCCAGCGGCGCGTCGAGCGGCAGGTGGGTCGGAACGGGGACGATCGCGAACACGTGGATCCCCCGCCGCCCGCGCCCGGCGAGCCGCGCCGCCGTCGCCACGGCCTCCTGCGAGAAGGAGGTGTCCTCGAAGACCATGAGCACGCTCTTGTACTCGACCTCCTCCACGCCCAGCGGCTCGGGCGTCACCACCTTCACGGTCTCGCGAAGCGGCAGCTGCTGGCGGCGCCGGTAGGCCCAGTAGACGAGCAGCCCGAGGAGCATCCACCCGGCTCCGACCAGCCCCGTGCTCGTGTGCAGCGCGATCACGATGATCCACGCCGCGAACGTCCCGAGCCCTCCGAGGACCGCGGTGATCGGGATCTCGAACCCGAACGCGCGGAAGTTGAGGGGCGGTTTCCACAACCGCTGCCGCTCCGGGTGTCGCTGGCGTAAGCGGATCACCGAAACGTGCGCGATCGTGAACGACAGCATCGCGCCGAACGAGTACATCGTCGCCAGGAACGCCGTCTTGCCCGGGAGCATCGTGAGGATGGCCACGCCGGAGAACGCGATGATCGCGATGTACGGCGTGTGGAACTTTGGGTGGACCTGCCGGATGCGGTCAGGCAACTGCCGGTGCTGCCCCATGGAGAACGTGAGCCGCGACACCCCGATCAGGCCTGCGTTCGTCGCGATGATGAGGATCACCGCCGCCAGCACACCGACGTAGTAGCGCAGGATGTGGGTGAAGGCCTCCGACAGCCCGAGGTTCTCCACGATCCCGAGGACGGGGTCGTCGGCGAATTTGGTACCGAGAACGGTGCTGTAGTGGCCCGCGGCGTTCTGGGTCACCGGCATTGCAGAGAGCGCCACGACTGGGATCAGCACGTAGAGCACGAGGACGGCGACCACCACCAAGCCGACGCCGCGCGGGATCGTCCGCGGGGCATCGCGGGCCTCCTCGGACATGTTCGAGATCGTCTCGATCCCTGTGTAGGCGATCATCCCCACGGCGATCCCGAGCGCGAAATCCCCCCAGCTCGGCGCCACGCCCAGGTGGACGTTGTTGACGAGGATGTCCGGGCTGAACACGAGAACGATCCCGATGCCCACCAGGATGATCTGGGTGCACAGGTCCCCGATGGCGAGGATCAGGTTGAGCCGGGAGGACTCCTCGGTGCCCTTGACGTTCAGCGCCGCGAGGATCGCGACGACCACGATGCCGCCGAAGATGTCCCCGGGGCCGTGGCCGAGCGCCGGCCAGAAGACGCTCAGGTAGTGAGGCACGAAGAACGCCGAGATGGCGACCGTGATCACGTAATTGAGCATCTGCGCCCAGGCCGCGACGAACGATGCAAGCTCGTTGAACGCGTGCCGGGCGAAGCTGGAGGACCCGCCGGCCTCCGGGTACATCACCGTCGCCTCCGTGTAGGTGGCCGCAGTGAAGGCGAAGATCACGCCCGCGACCACGAACGCGATCGGCGTCAGCCCGAGGGCGAAGGCCGCGGTGACACCCAGCGCGTAGTAGATCGACGAGCCGACGTTCCCGTACGCCGCCGCGAACAGCGCGCCGGTGCCGTGCACACGACGCAGCGTTTCCTCTCTGGGATGCCGCTCAGCCATGGGTGTTCCCGACTATAGGCCCGGCGGCGTTGGCGGCCGGGGCTACAGGTGCACGATCGGGATGATCAGGATCGCGACGATGTTGGCGACCTTGATCATCGGGTTGATCGCGGGGCCGGCGGTGTCCTTGTAGGGGTCGCCGACCGTGTCGCCGGTCACCGCCGCGGCGTGGGCCTCAGAGCCCTTGCCGCCGAAGGCGCCGTCCTCGATCAACTTTTTCGCGTTGTCCCATGCACCGCCACCGGCGGTCATCGATAGCGCCGCGAACAGCCCGACCACGATCACCCCGATCAAGAGCCCGCCCAGCGCCTCGGCGCTGATCAGTCCGACGATGAGCGGGATCACGATTGCGATCAGCGCCGGTGCGATCATCTCGCGCTGCGCGGCCGCGGTGACGATGCTCACCGTGCCGCCGTACTCAGGCCGTTCGGTGCCCTCCATGATCCCGGGGTTCTCCCGGAACTGGCGGCGCACCTCCTCGACGACCTCTCCCCCCGCGCGGCCCACGGCCTCGATCGCCAGGGAGGTGAAGAGGTAGACCATCATTCCCCCGATTAACAACCCGATCAGGATCGGCGGCGACGTCAGGTTGAAGTTGAGCACGTGCCCGGCCCCCGCCTCGGCCTGGAGCTCCTGCTGGAACGCGGTGAACAGCACCAGCGCGGCCAGCGCTGCTGAGCCGATCGCGTATCCCTTGGTCACCGCCTTCGTCGTGTTCCCGACCGCATCGAGGGGATCGGTGACGTTGCGCACGTCCTCCGGCAGGTCCGCCATCTCGGCGATGCCCCCGGCGTTGTCGGTGATCGGACCGAACGCATCCAGGGCGACGATCAGCCCGGTCAGCGACAGCTGCGCCATCACCGCGACTCCGATCCCGTAGATGCCGGCGAGCTGGTTGGCGCCCAGGATCGCCAGGGCGAGCAGGATCGCCGGGAGGGCTGTGGACTGCAGGCCCTGAGCGAGCCCCTGGATGATGTTGGTCGCGTGACCTGTAACCGACGCCCGGGCGATCGTCTTCACAGGCCGGAACCGAGTCGACGTGTAGTAGTCGGTGATGACGAACAGGCCGGCCGTGACGGCGATCCCGATGAGGGCACAGAACCAGAGGTCAGTGGCCGTCGGGGCGCTGTTCAGGTTCGCGGCCTTGAAGGTGATGTCCCCCATCAGCCATTGGGTGATCGGGTAGAACGCGGCCGCCGACAGGATTCCGGAGACGGCGAGCCCTCGATACAGCGCCGCCTCGACGTTGCCGCTGCGGGTGCGCACCGAGAGGGCCCCGATGATCGACGCGAGGATGGCCACCGCCCCCATCACCAATGGGAAGATCGCCACCTCCCGGGCCTCGGAGAAGGTGAGCACCCCGAGGAGCATCACGGCCACCGACGTCACCGCGTACGTCTCGAACAGGTCAGCGGCCATCCCCGCGCAGTCGCCAACGTTGTCGCCGACGTTGTCCGCGATGACGGCCGGATTGCGCGGGTCATCCTCGGGAATCCCCGCTTCGACCTTGCCCACGAGGTCGGCCCCGACATCGGCCGCCTTGGTGAAGATGCCGCCCCCCAGACGGGCGAAGACCGAGATCAGGGAGCCGCCGAAGCCAAGGCCGACGAGCGCATCGACCGCCTCCTTGTCGCTCGAGCCGGTGAGGACCAGCACCCCGAAGTAGCCGGCGACGCCCAGCAGCGCGAGACCCACCACGAGCATCCCGGTGACCGAGCCGCCCTTGAAGGCGACGTCCAGTGCCGGCGGGACTCCGCCGCGCGCGGCCTCAGCCACTCGCGAGTTCGTGCGCACCGAGAGGTTCATGCCGATGAATCCCGCGGCGCCCGAGAGCGCGCCGCCGATCACGAACCCGATCGCCGTATCGACGTTTCGGAGGACGATGAGCAGGATCGCGAGGACGATCGCGACGCCCGCGATGATCGTGTACTGGCGCGTGAGGTATGCCTTCGCGCCCTCCTGCACGGCGCCGGAGATCTCGCGCATCCGGTCGTTGCCCGGGGAGCGCGCCAGCAGGCGCCGGGTGATGACGGCGCCGTAGACGACCGCCGCGCCG
>DASQCL010000107.1:0-10032 GCA_035634715.1 Solirubrobacterales bacterium | reverse complement strand
GACGAAGTCCAAGCGTGATGGCTCCTGGTCCATCCCGGCAATGCCGGACGGCAAGTTCTACGCCAAGATGCCCCACCGCTCGGAGGGCGCCGCCGGAACGACATTCATCTGCTCGGGAGACACGTCCCCCGTCCGCTCCTTCGGCCCGTAGCGCCGGCGGACTATCCCTCGTCGAACCGAATCAGGCTGAACGCGTCGCGATTGCGCAGGCGCGACCGACCGTCCAGGAACGCCAGCTCCATTAGGAACGACACCCCGGCCACCTCGGCGCCCTCGCTCTCCACCAGCTCCTCGATTGCCGCCATCGTCCCGCCCGTCGCGATCAGATCGTCGTGAAGCAGCACCCGCGCCCCGTCCGGCAGCGCATCGACGTGTATGTGCAGTTCGTCCATCCCGTACTCCAGCTCGTACGAGACGGACGTCGTCTCATACGGCAGCTTCTCGGGCTTCCGCACCGGGATGAACCCGGCCCCGCATCGCGCCGCGATCGCCGCCCCGAGGATGAATCCACGCGCCTCCGGCGCGACGACGAAATCGACGCCCAGCGGCCGAGCGTGCTCCGAGAGCGCCTCCACGGCCTGCTCCAGCGCCGCCGGGTCCGCGAACAGCGGCGTCGCGTCCTTGAACACGATCCCCGGCTGGGGAAAGTCGGGTATGTCGCGGATCAGTTCCCTGAGCTCAGCCATCGCGCGGCAGGATAGGCTGCCGCGCGTGAAGCAGGTCGCCGACGAGGTGTGGCACCTCGACACGTTCTTCCTCCCAAACTCGATCAACGCCTACCTGATCGAGGACGTGCTGGTCGACGCCGGCACGCGCCACTCGGGCGGCAAGATCCTCAAGCAGATCGGCTCCCGCAAGGTCTCCGCCCACGCGCTGACCCACTCCCACCCGGACCACCAGGGCGCCACCCACGAGGTCTGCAGCACCCTGGACATCCCCCTGTGGGTCGGCGAGCGCGACGCCGATGCCGCCGAGGACCCCGAGCTCATTCGCCAGCGCCAGCCCGGCCACCCGATGGCCCGCTTCTACATCAAGCTCTTCATCGGCCCCGGCCATCCGGTCGACCGCCAGCTGCACGAGGGCGACGAGGTCGCCGGCTTCAAGGTCCTCGACGTCCCCGGGCATTCCGTCGGCCACGTCGCCTTCTGGCGCGAATCCGACGGCGTCCTGATCCTGGGCGACGTCCTCGCCAACATCGACCAGCTCACGGGCCTTCCCGGCCTCAACGAGCCGAAGCCGTACCTCACCCCGGACCCGGCCCAGAACCGCCAGTCCGCTCGCCGCCTCGCGGAGCTCGAGCCGAAAGTCGTCCTCTTCGGCCACGGCAAGCCGCTGCGCGACACGCGCAAGTTCGTCGACTTCGTGGACGGTCTCCCGGCGGACTGACGGGGGATTGGGGCGGGCGACTCTGTCGCCGCAGCAGCAGGGGTCGTCAGGCGGCGAAGCCGTCGCGATGGTTGGCGCGAGCCATCGCCCGCGCCTCGGCAAGGGCCGGCCGCGAGGACTCCGAGAGCCCGCGCCGAACCCTCCACGTCGCTCCGGAGAACCCCAGGTTCGCCACCATGGCGAAGCCAGGCTCATCCTCCCGCAGCGCGAGCAGGAGATGCGCGATCCGATCGCCGGCCGGCAGGCCGTCCGTCTCCGCCACGCGCACACACCAGCAATCCACCCGCCGCCCGCCCGGGCGCACCAGCAACGCTCCGCGCTCGCCGACCAGCCAGACGCCAAGCTCCCCACGCTGCACGGCCAGCCCAGTGCGGCTGAGCAGATCCCGCTCGCGGTGGCCGACGAGATCACCGAGGAGCCCCAGCGCGACCCCCTCGGCGGCCGGATCAGCGGCTTGCCCGCTGCGCTCGCTCCCGAGCGGCACGACCGAGCGCGCCCCGCGCCGCGCCTGCAGCCACGGGACGATCCAGGCGTGCGCGAAGCACCCCAGCGCCACCGGCAGCGTCAACGGCGACAGCACCAGTAGCCCGATCCCGGGCGCCGTGAACACGACCACGATCCAAGCCGTCCAGGCGGTCCACCGCCGCCCATCACGCCGGAGCGAGTCGCCGCTGACCTCGTCCCGCCACCACAGGGCAGCGGCTTCCTCGAGCCCGGGCCGCCGCGGCGTCCCCGGCGGCGCGGGCGGCGCCCTCAAGCGGACCTGCGCCAACGAGCTCGCCCGCTAGCCGCCGGCGATCGGCCGACGGAGCACCACGAGCTCGGCGTCGGCGGGCAGCTCGCGGACCACCTCGGCGGTCCCGTCAGCCTTCGGAACGCTCGCGAGCATTCCGGCGTCCAGCTCGCGGCGGAAGGCCTCCACCGCCTCCTCGTGTGACTCCACCTCGCCGGCGCTCCACTCGGCGAGCGTTGTATGTCCGCTGCGGTCAAGCCTGATCAGGCGCCCCATCTCTCCTCCTCGCGTCGCGGGTGAACCGAATATACGCCCCGTAATATCGCCGTTGATGGACCGGTACGACCCAAGCGAGATCGAGGCCCGCTGGCGCGGCGTCTGGGAGGAGGAGCACACCTGGGAGGTGCCGAACCCGGGCCAGCCCGGGTTCGACGACTCGGCTCCGAAGTGCTACGTGCTCGAGATGCTCCCGTACCCGTCGGGCGATCCGCACGTGGGCCACCTGAAGAACTATGCGATCGGCGATGCGATGGCGCACTACCGCCGCCGCAACGGCTTCCAAGTAGTCCACCCGATGGGGTTCGACGCCTTTGGCCTGCCGGCCGAGAACAACGCGATCAAGACCGGCGAGCCGCCGCGCGTCGCCACCGAGCGGTCGATCGAGGCCTACAGGAAGGCGTTCCACCGCCTCGGCTTGTCGTTCGACTGGGCCCGCGAGCTCTCAACACACGAGCCCTCCTACTACCGCTGGACCCAGTGGATCTTCCTCCAGCTCCTCGAGCGCGGCCTCGCGTACCGCGCCGAGGCACTCGTGCACTGGTGCCCCGTCGACCAGACCGTGCTCGCCAACGAGCAGGTGATCGACGGCCACTGCGAGCGTTGCGGCAACCTGGTGGAGGCCCGCCAACTCGAGCAGTGGTTCTTCCGCATCACGGACTACGCCGACCGTCTCCTCGACGACCTCGACACGATCGACTGGCCCGAACACGTGAAGACCATGCAGCGCAACTGGATCGGCCGCTCACACGGCGCCGAGGTCGTCTTCCGCTGCGAGGACGTGGGCATCGACTTCCCCGTCTTCACCACCCGCCCCGACACCCTCTTCGGGGCCACCTTCTTCGTCCTTGCTCCCGAGCACCCTGACGTGGAGCGCCTCGCGGCGGGCACCGAGCACGAGGCGGCGGTGCGCGACTACGTGAACGAGGCGACCCGCTGGACGCCAGAGGAGCGTGGGTCGGAGGAGCGCCAGAAGACAGGCGTCCCGCTGGGGCGCACGATCACCAACCCCGTCAACGGCGAGCAGATCCCGATGTTCGTCGCCGACTACGTGCTCATGGAGTACGGCACTGGCGCGATCATGGCCGTGCCCGGCCACGACAAGCGCGACTACGACTTCGCTCGTGCGTTCGATCTGCCCATCCGGCGCGTGATCGCGGGCACCGACCCCGACGAGTCGCAGGACGACGAAGGGCTCCCGTACTCGGGTGACGGCCAGATGGTCAACTCCGGCCGCTTCGACGGCAAGCAGAACCGTGAGGCCTACGACGAGATCGTCGCGTGGCTCGAGTCCGAGGGCCGGGGCAAGCCGACCGTCCACTACCGCCTCCGCGACTGGCTCGTCTCCCGCCAGCGCTATTGGGGCTGCCCGATCCCGGTCGTCTACTGCGAGACCGACGGCATCGTCCCGCTGCCCGAGGACCAACTCCCAGTCCTGCTGCCCGAGGTGGACGACTACGCGCCGAAGGGCCAGAGCCCGCTGGCCGCCGCCACCGACTGGGTCGAGACCGAATGCCCGCGTTGCGGCGGCCCGGCCCTCCGCGAGACCGACACAATGGACACCTTCGTCGACTCCTCCTGGTACTTCCTCCGCTATCTCGACGCCCACAACGACCACGCGGCATGGGACCGCGCGGCAGTCGACTATTGGATGCCGGTCGACCAGTACATCGGCGGCGTCGAGCACGCGATCCTCCACCTGATGTACGCGCGCTTCTTCACGAAGGCGCTGGCCGACATGGGGCACCTGGGAGTGCAGGAGCCGTTCGGCCGCCTCTTCACCCAGGGAATGATCACCCGCGACGGCGCCAAGATGTCCTCGTCCAAGGGCAACGTCGTCAGCGCGGCGGAGACCGTTGAGCGCTACGGCGCCGACACTGCTCGCACCTACGTCTGCTTCATGGGCCCGCCGGCGGGCGGCGGCGACTGGACCGACGAGAGCGTCGAGGGCGTGCACCGCTTCCTGACCCGGCTTTGGCGGCTGAAGGAGGAGGTCGCCGAGTGCACCTCCGCGGGCGAGTCGGAGGCATCCGCCGCCGGTGCAACCGGAACACCGGCGGGCGCCCTTCTCCGGAAGGCCCACTGGGCGATCGACAAAGTCACCCGCGACATCGAGCGCGACTTCGGGTTCAACACCGCCATCGCCGCCGTGATGGAGCTGGTGAACGAGGCATACCGCGTCAAGGACGACCTCTACGGCGACGCCGCGGGGGAGAGCGCCCTGCGCTTCGCGACCGCGACCGCGGCGTCGATCCTTTTCCCCTTCGCGCCGCACCTCGGCTGCGACGTGTACGAGGCGATGACCGGGCGCCGGGTCTGGGAGGACCCCTGGCCGAAGGCCGACCCCGAGCTGCTCGCCAGTGACATCTTCACCCTGGTCGTGCAGGTCAACGGCAAGCGCCGCGCCGGCGTCGAGGCACCCGCGGACGCCTCCCGCGAGGAGCTCGTGGAGCTCGCCCGCGCCAACGCGGCCGTACAGCGCCACATCGACGGCAAGGAGGTCGTCAAGGAGGTCGTCGTGCCTGGCAAGCTGGTCAACCTGGTGGTCAGGTAGGCGACAACCGGCAGGTGCCCCCAATCCGCAACACGCCTTACCGGCGGGTCTGCTAGAAAGGCCACGCATGCTTGTCAGGCGCTTCTCGGACGCGACCGTCACCGAGTTGCACCGGCTCCGTCCTCACATCCTGATGGACGCTGGGGAGCTCGGGTCGCGCAACGTGTCCGTGTGCTGGCTGGAAGTTCCGGCGGGCGCATCGGAGGAGCTCCGCTCGCATGAGGAGGCCGAGCAGGTCTACGTCGTCGTCAGCGGCAGGGGCAGCATGTCCGCTACGGGCGACACGCAGCAGCTCGCGGTGGGCGACCTCGTCCTGATCCCGCCCGCAACGGATCACTCCGTCGCCAATAACGGCACGGAGCCCCTCGCTCTCGTCTCCGTCCAGTCGCCGCCGGTGTCCGCCGACGAGCTCTTCTCCCGCCGTCTCGCGGCCCAGGCGAGCGGGTACGACGACTACGAGGACGAGTAGGCCGGAGGCCGCGGCCTGCGCGGCGCCATCGCGTGGTCCGCAAGCGTGTCATCGTTCACGGCCGCGTCCAGGGCGTCTTCTTTCGCGATACGACCAGGCGGACCGCCGGGTCCCGGGGCGTATACGGATGGGTCCGCAACAACCCGGACGGCAGTGTCGAGGCGGTCTTCGAGGGCTCCGAGGAGGCCGTCGACGCGATGGTGCGCTTCGCCCGCGAGGGCCCGCGCGGCGCGATGGTCGAGCACGTGGAGGTCCGTGACGAGGAGCCCGAGGGCCTGACGGCCTTCCGGGTCACGTAACCCGTCCCCAGAAAGCACTCGTTGTCGGATTTATCGCGAATAGGCCGATAAATCCGACAACCGTGGGCCTGGGCTGGTTGTGCGCCTCAGAGTCGGCGTGCTCTTGTGATCGAGCTCTGACGTTGAGCGCGCCATAGGGGACTTCGTCTGCCGCAGCATCGCGGCCGTGGGGTCGCTCAGCCGCTCGCAGCTGCTCGTTTACGGCGCCGTCGCGGTGGTGCTCCTCCTGGTGGGCGCACGGTGGATCCGCTCCGGTGACAACGCTCAGGGGGACTCCGCCGGCGGCGTGACGTACGCCGACTCCTCCAACGGAGCCGGCTCGGGCGGGGCGCTTGCCGTCGATGCCGCGGGCGGGACCGACGTCGTCGTGGACGTGGCGGGCGCAGTCGCCGACCCGGGCGTCTACCGCCTGCCGGCCGGCACTCGCGTAAACGACGCGGTCCAGCGCGCGGGGGGCGCGACAGCACGCGCGGAGATCGACGCGCTCAACCTCGCCGCCCGGCTCACGGACGGCCAACAAATCATCATTCCCGCCAGGGCCAAGGGCCCTGTCGGGGTCGCCGCCGGGCCCGCGGTCGCGGGCGGCGCGACCGCCGCTGATTCCGAGGCCCCCATCAACGTGGGGACCGCGAGCGTCGAGGACCTCGACACGATCGAGGGGATCGGCCCGGTGACCGCACAGAAGATCCTCGAGTTCCGGGACCAGCACGGCGGCATCTCGTCGGTGGACCAGCTCGACCAGATCGACGGGATCGGCCCGGCGACGATGGACGCCCTGCGCTCCCGCCTCCAGCCCTGAGGCCTCGGTCGTGACGCCGGTCGCCTGGCGCTTCGCCGTCCTGGGAGGCGCCGCTTGCGGGCTCGCCGTCTCATCGGCCGTGGCGGCAAACGCGGATGCAACGCCGCTCCTGGCGGCGGCGATGATCGCGGGCGGGGTGCTGGCCATTGCGCGGGGTGCGACTCACCGGGCCGGAATCGCATGGCTCGCCCTCGTCGCCCTGGCCGCCGCGACCGGCGGCATGGCGATTGGCGCCCTGCGGCTCTCGGCCATCGACTGCGGCGCCTTCGACGGGCCGACCGGTCGCGACGCGAAGGTGACCGGCTACGTGACCGCGGTTCCCCACCGGGCGAACGGCGACGTCACGGTCCGGATCAGCACGGCCGCAGGCCGGCTGGTCCTCGAGGGCCACGAGCCGGTGCCGGACCTCCCGATCGGCAGCGAGGTGCGCGCGAGCGGGACGCTGGCGCAGGCGCGGCCCTGGGAGGCGGACTACCTGGCGCGATTCGGCATTCGCGAGGTGCTCCGCGCCCGGACCATCGCACCGACGGGCAAGCGCCGCGCCGGCCTCGCGGGTGCCGTGGACGGCGTCAGGAGCCGTGCGGCCGCCGCCCTGGAAAGCGGCACGCCCGACGCCGAGGCGGCGCTCCTGCGCGGGTTTCTCCTCGGGGAGGACGATCGCATCGACCCGGCGACGGTCGACGACTTCAAGCGCGCCGGCCTCGCCCACCTACTCGCGGTCTCGGGCGATTGCGTGATGCTCCTCGCGCTGCTCGGGGCATGGCTGCTCGGGATCGCGGGCACCCAACTGCGCACGCGATTGGTCGCCCTGTTGGCACTGATCGCCGTCTACGTGCCGGTCGCGGGTGCCGGCCCCTCGATCCAGCGCGCGGGCATCATGGGCGCCGCGGGAGTGATCGCGGCTCTCGCCGGGCGGCCCCGGTGGCGGTGGTACGCGCTTCTCCTCGCGGCCACGCTCACCCTCGCGCTCAATCCGCGATCCGCCGGCGACCCAAGCTGGCAGCTCAGCTTCGCCGCGGTCACGGGCATCCTGGTGTTCGCGGCCCGGATCAGGGACCTGACCCTGGGAGGCAGGGGCGACGGATCGGATCCACCATCGGCCGCCCGCCGCGCCCTCGCCGAGGGCGCGGGCGTGACGATCGCCGCCACCCTCGCGACCGCGCCCCTGTTCGCACACCACTTCGGCGCCGTATCGATCGCGGCGCTGCCCGCGAACCTGCTGGCGCTCCCCGCCATCGCGCCGATGATGTGGCTGGGGATGCTCGCCGCCATCGTCGGGCAGGTTCCCGGTGCCCCCGTCGAGCCGTTCACCGCGCTCGCTGGGCTCCTCGCCGCTTATGTCGCGCAGGTCGCCCACTGGCTCGCCCAGCCCGACTGGGCGCAGCTGGGCATCACGCTGCCCGCATGGCCGCAGGTGGCGGCCGCGTACGCCGGTCTTGGCGTGGCGATGTCGACGGTGGGAGCGTGGGCACGCCGCCGGCGCGACTCCGTCAGGCCCCACCGCCGAGCCCGCCTGGCGGCCCTGGCGGTCGTGGCTTGCGCCGCGCTGGCGTTCCGATCGCCGCCCGGAGCCGCCCTACCGGCGCCCGGGCTTCGGGTCGTCGTCCTGGACGTCGGGCAGGGCGACTCGATCCTGCTCGATCCCGATGACGGCGGGCCGGTGCTGGTGGACGGCGGTCCGGAGGGAGACGACCTGCGCGGCCAGTTGAGCGAGGAGGGCGTCGACGGCCTCGCGGCCGCGATCGCCACCCACGACCAGTCCGACCACGTCGGCGGGCTGGACGAGCTCCTCTATTCGCGGTTCCCGGTCCACCGGCTCCTGTACGGCGAGCCAGGGCCCGACTTCCTGCGCGCCGCGCGGGCCGTGAACGTGCCCGCGCTCCGGGTCTCCGAGGGCTCGGAGGTGAGCTCGGGAAGCCTGCATCTGGAGGTGCTGTGGCCGCCCGGCGCGGCGCCGGGGGAAGGCGAGCCGGATCCGAACCAGTCCGCGGTGGTGCTGCTCGCCCGCTGGCACTCGTTTTCGATGCTGCTCACCGCGGACGCGGAGGCAGAGGCGGTTCCTCTCGATCCGGGGCCCGTCGACGTGCTCAAGGTGGCGCATCATGGGTCCGACGACGCCGGCCTCGGCGCGCTCCTCGACCGAACGGTGCCTCGGCTCGCCGTGATCTCGGTCGGAGCGGGCAACCCCTACGGCCACCCGACGGCGGGGACCCTCGCCACGCTGGCCGAACACGGCATCCCGACCGTGCGGACGGACCAGGCCGGCGACGTGACGATCGACGTCAGCGCGCGCGGCTGGCGCGTCGAGAGTGGATAGGCTCGCGGGGGTGTTGAGCGACGAGCATTTAGCGACGAGTCAGGCAGGTAAGGCGGCGCAGCCGCCGCAATAGTCTGATGGAAGCCTCCGCGCCCGCCGAGGGGGGCGGCAACACCTGGCGGGCCCTGGCGGTGATCCTGTTCATCCTGCTGCTGGTCGGCTGCTTCATCATGATCGCGGCGGCCACCGACATTGCCGGCACGACCCTCTGCAGCGACGTGACCGCCCAATTCGTACAGCAGCATCCGAACGGGTCCTGCTTCGACGGATCCCAGATCCAGAAGGTCCTGTCGGTCGGCTTCGGCTATGCGTCTGGCGCCGTGGGAGCGATCGCGGCCCTGCTGGCGCTCGTGTTCACGATCACGGGTCGTCGCGGCCGGCTCGTGGCCGTCCTGGCCGTCGCCGCGGTCGTCCTGGCGGGCATCAGCATCCTGGTCGGCAGCGTCTGAGCTCCCGCATTGCCGACGCGGCGGTCAGCTAGTCTGCCGCGCTCCTGAAAAGCGACGAAAGGAGTGCGATGAACCGGGTAGCGACCATCGCGACGGCTATTGCCCTCGGCGTCGGGGCAGGGACGGGACTCGCCGCATGCGGCGGGGGGACGACGACCGTCACCCAGACTCAGGTGCCGGCGCCCGCA
Organism: Solirubrobacterales bacterium; assembly: GCA_035634715.1. Classification (GTDB taxonomy): domain Bacteria; phylum Actinomycetota; class Thermoleophilia; order Solirubrobacterales; family 70-9; genus AC-56. The sequence continues at coordinate 562 of DASQCL010000107.1, read as the reverse complement.
CCCACGCCCGCGCCGACCACGACCACGAGCAAGCCGACCACGAGCACGACGTCGACCAGCACCTCGACGACCACGTCGACGAAGGAGGACAACGGCGGGAGTGGCAATGGGGGCACCGGCAGCGGCTGAGCGGCCCCCGGATGCCCCGGAAACCACGACTAAGCCCGCCATGACCGGCCGGGACGCGGAATACACTCGCGAGCCGTGACTGGTGCTGCAAGCGCGGCTGGGCCCGCGATCAAGCCCGCGTACCTGATCGCCGGCACCGACGCGGGCAAGATCGACGCTGCGCTCTCCCGCCTTCGCGCGAGAGCGGAGCGCGAGGGCGGGCCGGGCGCGCTTGAGACCTTCGGGTCGACCGACGGGCCGCCCGACCCCGAGGACCTCATCGGAGCCATTCCCTCGATGTCTCTGATGTCCGCGCGGCGCTACCTCCTCGCCGACGGCGTCGATCGGTGGACCGTGAAGCAGGCGGCGTCTGTGATCGAGGCGCTGGGCGACCTGCCGCCCGACCTGACCGTGGCGCTTGTGGCCCGCGAAGCTCCCCCGAAGCAGAAGGCCC
>DASQCL010000106.1:0-4671 GCA_035634715.1 Solirubrobacterales bacterium | reverse complement strand
GCGGCGTGAGCATCTTCGAGGGGCCGGCTCCGCCGTTTGAGGACCTCGAGGAGATGGTCGACCGCAAGCTGGGCCTCGTCCCGCGGTACCGCCAGAAAGTCCGCTTCATCCCCCTCGGCCTCGGCCGCCCGGTCTGGGTGGACGACCCGCATTTCAACCTCTCTTACCACCTGCGCCACAGCGCCCTGCCGCCGCCGGGCACCGACCAGCAACTGCGGCGGACGGCCGCGCGGATCTTCGCCCAGCGCCTCGACCGCGGCAAGCCGCTCTGGGAGATCTGGATGCTCGAGGGATTGAGCGAGAACCGCTGGGCGCTCCTCTCGAAGGTCCACCACTGCATGGTCGACGGCGTCTCGGCGACCGACCTCATGTCGGTGATGTTCGGACAGGAGGATGCGCCGGAGGCGGACCGCACCTGGGAGCCCGACCCGGAGCCGAATGCCCCGGAGCTGCTCATGCGCACGCTGACCCACCGCACCCTCAACCCGTCGGAGCAGCTTCGCACCATGCGCGCCGCGGCACGCGCGCCGCGCGAGTCCCTCGCCCAGGCCGGGGAGATCCTCCGCGGGATGGCCTCGAGCGCGCGGATCCTGCGCCCGCTGGGCGGGTCGTCGCTGGTCGGGCCGGTTGGGCCGCACCGCACCTGGAGTTGGGCGCACGTGAGACTGAGCGACGTCAAGGCCGTGCGGGCGTCGCTCGGTGGGACGGTCAACGACGTGGTGCTGGCGATCGTCTCGGGCGGGTTGCGTGATCTGCTCGAGGAGCGCGGGGAAAGCGTCGCCGACCGCACGGTCCGCGCGCTCGTGCCCGTCTCGGTGCGCCGGCCGGGCGAGCGAGGCGTCTACAACAACCGCGTGTCGGCGATGTTCGCCGAGCTGCCCGTGGGGATTGCCGACCCGGCCGAGCGCCTCGAGTCGCTGCGCGCGCAGATGGACGGCCTCAAGCAGTCCAAGCAGGCGGTGGCGGGAGACGTGCTCACCTCGCTCTCCGGCTTCGCGCCGCCGATGCTGCTGGCGATGGGCGCCCGGCTCGCCGCGAGGTCGCCGTCGCTGGGGCTGCAGACCGGGGTCACCAACGTCCCAGGGCCGCAGCAGCCCCTCTACACGCTCGGCCGCAGGCTCCTCGAGTCCTTCCCGTACGTCCCGGTGATCGGGCACGTACGGATCTCGATCGCGATCTTCTCCTACGACGGCGGCCTCTACATCGGCGTCACCGGCGACTACGACAGCTCGAACGACATCGATGTCCTCACGGCCGGCGTGGAGCACTCGATGGCGGAGCTGAGCGAGCTCGTCGCCGGCCCGGCCGCCCGGGAGACCGGGCTTCGGCCCGCGCCCGAGCCGGCGCCCTCAGATCGCTGACGCCACCGTCGCGTCGGCGATGGCAGCTTCGCGGTCACAGCCAGTATGGCCTTCGCACAGGCGTCCCGACGCATACCGGGGGCCCCTTAACGTGCGCTTAGAACGGGGTTCCAGCATGCGCGAATGCGCGTACTTACCGTGATCGGCGCGGCCGCGGCGGTGGGGGCCCTGTGCTTCTTCCTCATCAGCGGCTTCCTCGGCAACGGCGCCGCCCTGGTGCTGACGGCGCCCGCGGTCCTGTTCACGGCGTTCGCACTGGGAGTCGGCCTACGCTGACCCATTCGATCGGCGGAGCCCTAACGACTACCTCACGAAGCCGTTCGGCTACACGGACCTCCTCGACCGGCTCACCCGCGTCCTCGACGGCCACTCGGACTGACGCGACCCGAGCCCGTCCGCCGGGGTCGCCCTAGAAGCCGTCAGGAATCAACCATCCGCGTTGTTCCTGCGGCCAGATAGAGTCGCTCGGAGCGAGAAAGCACGCGATGGACCACACGTTCAGCACCGAGGCGATCGACGGGACCGAGGTGTCCCGGATCTCGATCGAGGGCGAGCTCGACATCGCGACGGTCGAGCAGGTCGAAAAGGCGGCCGACGCGGCGATGGCGGCTCGGCGCCCAGTCGTAGTCGATCTGGCGAAGTGCCCATTCATGGACTCGACCGGGCTCCACTGGATCGTCCTGGTTCACCAGGCACTCACCGACGAGGTCGGGCTCGACGCTCCGATGGCGATCGTGGCCCGGAGCTCGGGGGTCCTGCGCCTCCTGTCGGTGACGATGATCGACGAGCGGATTCCCGTGTTCAGGACCGAGGACGAGGCCCTGATGGCGCTGCAGGCCGCTTCGTCTAGCCGCGCGGTGGGGCCGGCGGGCTGATGATCCGCGTCCCGCGGCCGCGGGTGAAGAAGCTGAACGACCACCGGATGAAGACCAGCAGGCGGTTCTGAAACCCGATCAGGTACCAGAGGTGGACGAAAAGCCACGTGATCCAGGCAGGGAACCCGCTGAGGCGGATGACGTGGAGGTCGGCGACCGCCCGGGCACGGCCGATCGTCGCGAGGTTGCCCTTGTCGCGGTAGTGGAAAGGCCCGATGGTCTCCCGGCGTAAACGGGCACGCACTGCCTTGGCTGCGTAGCGGCCCTCCTGCATCGCTACCGGAGCGACTCCCGGGTAGACGACGGGCGCGCCATCTGGGCCGCGTACGCGAACCATGTCGCCCAGCGCGAGCACCTCCGGATGGCCTGGCAGGGTGAGGTCCGGCTCCACCGCCACCCTTCCGGCGCGATCGAGCTCCGCTCCCGTCAGCTCTCCCAGCTGGGCCGCCATGCCGGATGCGGTGACGCCGGCGGCCCAGATCACGGTCCGCGCCGGAATGCGCTCCGAGCCGTCCAGGGCGTTGACTGTGACCGACTCGGAATCGATCCCGACGACCGTGCGCTCGAGCAGTGGCGTCACGCCCAGATCTTCGAGCGACCGCGCGGCCTTTCGCGACAGCGACGGCGGGAACCCGGTCAGGACCCGGTCGGCCACCTCCACGAGAAGGATCCGGCCGTCGCGCGGGTCGATGGCTCGGAAGTCGCGACGTAGCGTGTCCCGCGCCAGCTCGGCGATCTGACCCGCCATCTCGACGCCGGTCGGCCCGGCACCCACGACCACGAAGGTCAGCCACGCGCGACGCAGCTCGGGATCGGGCTCCATCTCGGCGGCCTCGAATGCGTTCAGGATCTGCCCGCGGACCTCAAGCGCGCTCTCGAGCGACTTCACCTCACCGGCCACCTCCGCCCACTCGTCGTGGCCGAAGTAGGAGTAGCGCGAGCCGCCTGAGACGATGAGGGTGTCGTACGCGATCGTCATCGGGCCCGTGTCGCCGGCTCCCGGCTCCACAAGCACCTGGTGCGCGTCGAGGTCGAAGTCCCGGACCTCGGCGAGCAGCACCCGCACGTTCCGCCGCCGCTTGAAGACCGCGCGCAGCGGATAGCAGACCTCACCCGGCGACAGGGCACCCGTGGCGACCTGGTAGGTCAGCGGCTGAAAGAGATGGAAATTCCGCCGGTCAATCAGGGTCAGCGAGACCGGCTCTCGGGCCAGATGTGTCGCGGCCTGCAGGCCTCCGAATCCCCCGCCGATCACCACCACCCTGTGCCGGCCGCCGTTATCCACCGCGGCCGCCAGCCTAAACGAGCGCTCCGTCATTGCGCCCTGTCGCCGTTCGCACCCCTGAGCCGTCCTCACCCGAATCTAGTCTCAGCTACGCCGATGGCCGATCAAGGCACCCGGAGCGAGCGCTCCGCGCCGCATCATCCTCCCCCGCACCTACGCCGCGAGCTCGGGCGGTTGAACCGGCTGGTGGAGAAGGGAGATCCCCTCTGGCCGGCGCAGCTTGCTGTGGCCCTCGCGATAGCTCTTCATTTGACGCTGTCCGACAAGCTCGTCATCGGACCGAAGTGGCTGATCCCGGCGGTTGAGGGGCTGCTGCTCGTCACGTTGGTCGTGATTGCACCTTCGCGGGCGTCACGCGTGGGGTGGCGACACCAGCGTGGCCTGCTCTGGTCAATCCTCGGCCTCGTGACCCTGACCTACCTCACGTCACTCGGGCTGCTCGTGCATTACCTGGTCACTGGCGGTCAAGTCGTCGGAAATGCCCTGATCGGCTCCGGGGTCGTGCTCTGGGTGACCAACGTCCTCCTGTTCTCGGTCGTTTATTGGGATCTGGACCGCGGAGGCCCGCTGAATCGCTACCAGAAGAAGAAGAAGCCGTGGCCCGATTTCCAGTTCCCCCAGATGGATAACCCCGAGCTCACGCCGCTCCACAGGAAGTGGCAGCCGACATTCTTCGACTATCTGTACACGTCCCTGACCAACGCGACAGCCTTCAGCCCGACCGACACGATGCCGTTGACGCAGACCGCAAAGCTGCTCATGGCGGTCCAGTCCACCGCTGCCATCGTCACGCTTGGGCTCGTCGTGGCTCGCGCGGTCAACATCCTGGGCTGAGCCCACGCTGCGAGAACACGGTCACACCTGCCAGGGCTGACGTTGGCGATGATCGCTGGGCCGCTGTGGCCCGGCCCCGTTATCTAGAGCACCTGCGCATCCGTGCGACGGATCAGGCCGTTGAGGCGCGTAGATCAGGTTGAGGCCCGGCGAGGTGCCCCAGTGGCCCAGTAGCCGTGGCTTTATGTGCTCGGGACCCAAGGGCTCGCGGAGCAGCGGGTTGTCGCGAAGGTAGATCTGGGCGGCAGTCAGGTAGTTGGCCGCCTCCCAGTAAGCGATCGTGCGCTCGAGGTCGTCCGAGTTCAATCGATCTCGA
>DASQCL010000105.1:0-4085 GCA_035634715.1 Solirubrobacterales bacterium | reverse complement strand
CCCCCGCCGCGCGGACGACGCCGACGATCTGGTGGCCCATCACCAGCGGCAGCTTCGGCTCGGCGAGGTCGCCGTCGAGGATGTGGAGGTCGGTGCGGCAGACGCCGCAGGCGCGGACCTCTAGCTGGACCTGACCGGCGGCGGGAGTGGGCTCGGGCAGCTCAGCCGGCCGGAGCGGCTGCCGCTGCCTCTCGAGGACCATCGCTCGCATAGCTCTCGATGATCTCGTACAGCGTCGTCCGCTGCGCGGGTTCGCGCCCGGCGGCCCGTGCCGCGGCGATCAGCTGCTCGGGCTCGAGCCGCACCCCGTGCTGGGAGCCGGCCATGCGGCTGATGTTCTCCTCCATCAGCGTCCCGCCGAGGTCGTTGACCCCCCAGCGCAGCGCCTCGGTCGCCCCCTCCAGCCCCATCTTCACCCAGCTCGCCTGCAGGTTCGGGATCGACCGCCCAAGCGCCAGCCGGAAGGCAGCGGTGTGCTTGAGGTTCTCCCCCATCGAGATCTCCTCGATCCCGTGGGTGCGGCCGAGCATCGTGTTGAAGGGGATGAAGCTGAGCGGGACGAACTCGGTGATCCCCCCGGTCCGCTCCTGCAGGGCACGAATGACACGCATGTGGCGGGCCAGCTCGCGCGGCTCCTCGATGTGGCCGAACATCACCGTCGAGGTCGAGCGCAGCCCGGCCCGGTGGGAGGCTTCGATGATCTCCACCCAGCGGTCGGCCGGCAGCTTGTTCGGCGAGATCCGCTGACGCACGCCGTCGTCGAGCACCTCGGCCGCGGTCCCGGGGGTCGATCCCAGCCCGCACCCGAGCAGGTACTCGAAGACCTCCAGCGGCTCCTTGCCGGAGCGCTCGCAGGCCCAGTTGATCTCCATCGGCGAGTAGGCGTGCAGGTGCAGCTGCGGCGCCGTCTCCTTCGCCAGCCGCAGCCAGCGCCCGTACTCCTCCAGGGTCAGGTCGGGATGGATGCCGCCCTGCATGCAGAGCTCGGTCGCGCCGAAGGCGACCGCCTCTTCGACCCGCGCCGCAAAGTCCACCTCGCTGACTTCGTAGGCGTCGGGCGAGCGCTTGCCCTGGCCGAAACCGCAGAAGGCGCAGCCGACGACGCAGACGTTGGTGAAGTTGATGTTGCGGTTGACGACGAAGGTGACCCGGTCCCCCGCCAGCTCCGCCCGTAGCTCGTCGGCGGCGACCCGCATCTCCTCGATCACCTCGGGCCGGGTCTCGGCGAACAGCGCCGTCAGCTCGTCCTCTGAAAGCTCCAGTCCCTCGCGCCCCTTCGCGATCGCCTGCGGAGCAAGACCGGGATCGACGACCTCCTCCGACCTGCGCCCCGAACCCTTCCGAGGGATGAAAGACCAGTACTTCAGCTTGATCACGTCGAGGACCCCCTGCTCCATCCACTCGGGATCCATGTACTGCGGGTAGACGCAAAGCCGCTCGGTCAGCGCGTACCCGCGCGGCGCCAGCTCCTTCCGCACCTGGTGCGGCGAAGGGAACGGCTCCTCCGGGCTGATGTGGTCACCGTTGGCGCTGAGACCTCCCAGGTCGGTCGCCCCGGCCTCGACCAACTCGGGCCAGAACTCCGACAGGTTCGGCGGCACCTGCACCCCGACATCCGGCATCAAGCGCTTGCACTCGGAGATCAGGTGCTTGATCTCGTCGATCGAGACGGGGTCGGCCCACGCGGGAACGGAAACCGGAGCCGCATCGACCTCGTCCCCGGTCCACCGCTGGCGCGAAGCCTCATCCGCGATCTCGGCCACCTCGGCCCCGTAGTAACGCGGGTGCGGGACGAAGTTCTGGAGGATCACCTCCTGCAGATGACCGTGACGCGCATGGCTCGCGGCAAGGGCTTCGAGGGACTCGATCCGCTCGTCGGGCGTCTCCCCGATCCCGACCAGGATTCCCGAGGTGAACGGGATCTTCAGCTCGCCGGCCGCTTCGATCGTCGCCAGCCTCGCGGCCGGGTGCTTGGTGGGACTGCCGGCGTGAACGGTCTCCATCAGGCGCTCGGAGGTGCTCTCCAACATCAAGCCCTGGGATGCCGTCACCTCACGCAGCCGCGCCAGGTCCGTCTTGTCCAGCACGCCGATGTTCGTGTGCGGAAGCATCCCTCGCTCCATCGCCCGTTCGCAGGCCCAGACGACGTAGCTGGTGAAGTCCTCATGACCCCAGGTCTTCAGTCGCTCGGCGACGACCGGGTTGACCTCGGGTCGCTCTCCCGTCAGGACCAACAGCTCCTTGGCGTTGCGTTTGACCGCTTCGTCGAGCTGCTTTTCGACGTCCTCAGGCGCGTGGACGTGCGCCTGGTGCGTGGCGAAGGCGCAGTACTTGCAGTAGCACTGGCAAGTCCGGCTCAGCGAGAGAGTGAAGTTGCGGGAGAAGGTGACCCGGCGCACGGGCTCAAGCTACTGCACGAGCCGAACCGGCAAAGCCCACAAAAAAAGGCGCCACCCCTGTCGAGGTGGCGCCTTCGAAGGACGAGTCCGCTAGCTGGCGGGTTTGTCGCTGGTCGGGGTCGACCGTTTCGGGACCGGCGGCCGCACGTGCTCCGGCGGTTCGGTCGGCGGCAGACCGCCCGGCTCGAGGATGAAGCGGTAGACGCCGGCGGCCAGCAGCGAGCCGACGATCGGGCCGACGAGGTACGGCCATACGCCGCCCCATTCGCCGGAGACCAGCGCCGGGCCGAACCAGCGGGCCGGGTTGAGGCCGGCGCCGGTCAGCGGGCCGGCGACCATCACCGCGAAGCCCAGGGTCAGGCCGATCGCCAGCGGCGCCCACTCCTTGAAGCTCTTCTCGGAGTAGACGGCGGTGAGGATGACGAGGACGAGGACGAAGGTGCCGATCATCTCGACGATCGCGCCGGCGGTGTTACCGGCGAGCATGCCGCTGACGCTGGTGGCACCCCAGTTGGCGGCGCGACCCTCGTCGAGCAGCAGGCCCTTGGTCAGCAGCGCGCCGAGCACGCCGCCGGAAAGCTGGGCGAGCATGTAGATCGCGCCGTCGAGCGGCTTGATCCGCCGGATCGCAAGCGCTGCGAGCGTTACCACCGGGTTGAAGTGGCCGCCGCTGACGACGCCGAACATGACGATCAGACCGAACAGCAGAAATCCGTGGACGAGGCCGACGACCGCGAAGTCCGTGCCGAACTGGGCCTGGGTTCCGGTCGAGACGTACAGGGTGACGACACTGGTGATGAAGAAGACCAGCAGCAGCGTGCCGAGCAACTCAGCCAAATAGGCGGGTAGACCTCTCTCCTGCACTCTTTCCTCCTCGATTTCCCGTGAACTAGGTAAGCGGCGGCAGTGTACTCACAATCGTGAGATGAAATAGGTTCCCGGGCCGCATGAGTCGAGCTGTCGCGCTGCTGGCGATCGCTCTGGCCCTGGCCGGCTTCGCCGGTTGCGGCGGGAGCGATGCAGAACCGGGCGCGCCGAAAGGCGCGACGCTCGTGCTCGATTTCGTCCCCAACGCGGCCCACAGCGGCATCTACGCGGCCGACTCCGAGGGTTTCTACGGCGACGAAGGCGTCGACCTGAAGGTCCAGCCGCCGGGCGAATCGACCGACGCCCCGAAGCTGCTCGGCGCCGGCAAGGTCGAGTTCGCGATCCTCGATATCCACGACCTCGGCATCGCTCGCGAGCGCGGCATCGACCTGGTCGGCGTAGCGCCGATCGTGCAGCGGCCGCTGGCCTCGATCCTCGCCCGCAGGGACGGCCCGGTCCACCGCCCCCGCGACCTGCAGGGCCACAGCGTCGGCGTCACCGGCCTCCCCTCCGACGAAGCAATCGTCGACTCCGAGGTCGAAGCCGACGGCGGCGACCCGGCCCAGGTCAAGCGGGTGACGATCGGCTTCACCGCGGTCCCCTCGCTCGCAGCCGGCAAGGTCGACGCCGCGACCGGCTTCTGGAACGCCGAGGGAGTGGCGCTGCGCCGCCAGGGCGTCCCGATCCGGATCTTCAAGGTCGACCGCTACGGCGCCCCGCCCTACCCCGAGCTGGTGCTGACCACCTCGCGCAAGACGCTGGAAAGCGACCCGGACCTGGTCGACTCGGTGATCGCCGCGACCCGCCGAGGTTACGCCT